>JAWJLM010000005.1 GCA_040191315.1 Bacillaceae bacterium S4-13-56
TAAATGGGCTGTTTAGCGAATCGTTCAGCAGACCCTATAGTAAAGAATCTATTTCCGTTTCTGAGAAATAAAAAATTTCACATTCGCCAGATAATTGTTTATAATTGTGTATGGGGATGATTGTCCTGTAGCAATAAAATAAAGTTAAGCGTTTTCTTACAATAATAAAGGGGACGCACGGGGAATTCTTAAAAAAGGAGAGAGATAACATGTCAGTAACAAAAGGTCTTGAAGGGGTTATTGCAACACAAACTACCGTTAGCTCTATCATTGATGATCAGCTTACATATGTGGGTTATCCCATTGATGATTTAGCAGTTCACTCTACTTTTGAAGAGGTAATCTATCTTTTATGGAATAGCAGATTACCTAATCAGCAAGAGCTTAAGGAATTAAGCCAACAACTTGCCGATGAGATGGTTTTGCCGGATGAAATAATTCAACACCTGAAATCTTATGATTTAAAAACCGTCCACCCAATGGCTGCATTAAGAACTGCTGTCTCTATGTTAGGTCTTTTTGATCCTGAAGCTGATGTTATGGACGAAGAAGCAAACTTTAGGAAATCAGTTCGTCTTCAAGCAAAAATACCTACCATTGTGACTGCTTTTGCTAGAATTCGTCAAGGTCAGGAGCCTATAGCTCCTAAAAAGGATTTAAGTTTCGCTGCCAATTTCCTTTATATGTTATCTGGAAAGGACCCAGAGCCTATTGAAGTAGAAGCTTTCAATAAGGCACTAGTTCTTCATGCTGACCATGAATTGAATGCTTCTACATTTACAGCGCGTGTGTGTGTGGCTACACTTTCTGATGTGTATTCTGGTGTTACAGCCGCAATTGGAGCGCTGAAAGGGCCTCTTCATGGAGGAGCGAATGAAAGAGTTATGAAAATGCTGACCGAAATTGGTGAAGTTGAGAATGCCATTCCATATATAGAAGAGAAATTAGCAAACAATGAAAAAATTATGGGAATGGGACATCGAGTATACCAAAACGGAGATCCTCGTGCTAAACATTTAAAAGAAATGTCTAGACAGCTCACACAATTAACGGGTCAATCAAAATATTATGATATGTCTGTAAAGATTGAAGAATATATAAAAGAACATAAAGGTCTACCTGCAAATGTTGATTTTTATTCTGCGTCTGTATATCACAGCTTAGGGATTGATCACGATTTATTCACCCCGATTTTTGCTGTGAGTCGTATTTCAGGCTGGCTAGCACACATTTTAGAACAATATCAAAACAATCGATTAATTCGTCCGCGTGCAGATTATTCTGGACCTAAGGGACAAAAGTATGTACCGCTTGAACAAAGATAGATGATTAGGGCCGGCATTGCCGGCTTTCTCCATGATAGATTGGAAAAGGATTTTCCAATCTATCGTAAAAACTAAAACTTTCGCCATTAAGACTTGGCAAAATAGTGAATCCATTTTACACTAGGATCGTTGAAATTTTATATGGGAGGTATTTTCGTGTCAATAGGTGAAAAAATTGTTGTAGAAAATGGAGTAATGAATGTCCCAAATAACCCAGTCATTCCATACATAGAAGGGGATGGAATTGGTCCCGATATTTGGGCAGCTGCATCGCGTGTATTGGAAGCGGCTGTGGAAAAAGCATATAACGGGGAAAAAGGAATTGTTTGGAAAGAGGTTTTAGCTGGGGAAAAAGCCTACAACCAAACAGGTGAATGGCTACCATCTGAAACACTTGACGTTATTCGTGATTATAAGATTGCAATTAAAGGGCCTTTAACAACTCCTATTGGAGGAGGAATTCGTTCTCTTAACGTAGCTTTACGTCAAGAACTTGATCTGTTTACTTGTCTTCGTCCAGTTCGTTATTTTGAAGGTGTACCATCACCTGTTAAACGACCTGAGGATACAGATATGGTTATTTTCCGTGAAAATACAGAGGATATCTATGCAGGAATTGAATGGCAAAAGGGATCGCCCGAAGTAAAGAAGGTCATTGAATTCTTACAAAATGAAATGGGAGTACAGAAAATTCGATTCCCTGAAACTTCTGGTATTGGAATTAAGCCTGTTTCAGAAGAAGGAACGAAGCGCCTTGTTCGAGCGGCTATTGATTATGCTCTCCGTGAAGGTCGTAAGAGTGTAACTCTTGTTCATAAAGGTAATATTATGAAGTTCACTGAAGGGGCCTTTAAAAATTGGGGATATGAACTCGCAGAACAGGAATTTGGTGCTCAAACCTTTACATGGGCTGAGTATGACCGTATTGCTGAAGAAAAAGGAAAGGATGCTGCAAACGAAGCTCAGGCTAAAGCTGAGGCTGAGGGGAAAATCATCGTGAAGGATGCAATTGCTGATATATTCCTTCAACAAATCCTTACACGTCCGGCTGAATTTGATGTTGTTGCCACAATGAACTTGAATGGTGACTATATTTCTGATGCATTAGCTGCACAAGTTGGTGGAATTGGTATTGCGCCAGGAGCAAATATAAACTTTGAGACTGGTCATGCTATTTTTGAAGCTACCCATGGTACTGCACCGAAGTACGCTGGTTTAGATAAGGTAAATCCTTCATCTGTTATCTTGTCAGGAGTATTAATGCTGGAGCATCTTGGTTGGAGAGAAGCTGCTGACCTTGTTATGCAGTCTATTGAGAAGACAATTGCAAGTAAGGTAGTAACTTATGACTTTGCACGATTAATGGATAATGCTACAGAAGTAAAGTGTTCTGAATTTGGTAATGCAGTAATTGAAAATATGTAATCCAAAAATCAAGGGGGAAAGAGTCATGGGAATTACTCGTAGAAAAGTGTCTGTTATTGGTGGAGGATTTACAGGAGCTACCACTGCGCTGATGATTGCTCAAAAGGAGTTAGCTGATGTTGTTTTAGTTGATATTCCAAATATGGAAAATCCAACTAAGGGAAAAGCACTGGATATGCTAGAGGCAAGTCCTGTTCAGGGGTTTGATTCTGATATTGTAGGAACATCCAATTATGAAGATACAAAAGGCTCCGATCTAGTAATTATAACAGCAGGGATTGCACGTAAGCCAGGTATGAGTCGTGATGACTTAGTAAATACCAATGCAAAAATCATGAAGAGTATTACAAAGGAAATTGTGAAGTATTCTCCGGATTGTTATATTGTGGTTTTAACAAACCCAGTAGATGCAATGACCTATACTGTTTTCCAAGAATCAGGGTTACCAAAAAATAGAGTTATTGGTCAATCAGGTGTGTTAGATTCTGCACGTTTTCGTACTTTCGTTGCCCAAGAATTAAATCTATCTGTCAAGGATATTACAGGTTTTGTTCTAGGTGGACATGGGGATGACATGGTTCCATTAGTTCGTTATTCTTATGCGGGAGGCATCCCGTTAGAGAAGCTAATTCCAGCTGATCGTCTCGAGGAAATCGTTGAGCGTACCCGTAAAGGTGGCGGTGAAATCGTTAACTTATTAGGAAATGGAAGTGCATATTACGCACCAGCAGCATCCCTAACTGAAATGGCTGAAGCAATCTTGAAAGATCAAAGAAGGGTTCTTCCAGCTATCGCGTATTTAGAGGGTGAGTATGGCTACTCTGATATTTACTTGGGAGTACCGACTGTTCTTGGTGGCAATGGTATCGAAAAAATTATAGAACTTGAGTTAACAGAAGAAGAAAAAATGGCACTTGATAAATCAGCAGATTCTGTTAAAAATGTTATCAAAGTTTTACAGTAACCAAAGATTCGAGGGCTTACCCTCGAATCTTTTTACACACAAAAAGTAAACGCTTACAAAGGGGTGTTTCGTGATGTTAGGAAAGAAACGTAAACTTGGGAAAAAGATCAAGGAAATACAAGTGGGGGATTCTTACGAAAATGAAATTGTCATAAAAGATCGTGATTTACTTTTGTATTTAGGGCTAACAAACGACGCTAATCCTCTTTATATTCAACATGATTACGCTTCTCAAACTCCATTTGAAAGACCAATTGTTCCTTCTATCATGGTTTATGGTATGGTCTCTGCCTCCATATCTATGCATTTACCAGGACCAGGGAGTCATGTTGTTCAATCAAACATATCTTACCCTCATCCTGTATACCACTACGAAAAAGTTAAGCTATCGCTAAAGGTTGAAGAGGTAAATGTTAAAGAACATTTTGCCTTGATCAAGGCTGAGGGAAAACGTGAGGATGGAAAATGTGTTCTTTCTGGGGTAGTGAAGGTCTGTCCAGCCTATGAGCCAAAATCTATGAACTCACATTCACTGGATAACTTTTATTAATACTTTTAATATTTGTATGGGAATTCAGCTTAGGTTGAATTCCTTTTTCTTCATCGTTAATCGTTAGAAACTTGATTAGCTTTCTTACAGTGATATGATAGAATACATATAAGATTTTGTTTATGGAGTGTGACACAAATGGTTCAGCGAGTGCTAATTGTTGATGATGAAGAATCCATTGCAACTCTTCTTCAGTATAATATTGATCAAGCAGGGTTTGAAACAGTTGTGGCTAATGATGGTCTTACTGCATTGGACTTTGCATCTAAAGGAAAATATGATCTTATTATTCTAGACATCATGCTTCCTGAAATGGATGGCATCGAGGTTTGTAAAAGGTTAAGAGCACAAAAGATAGAAACGCCTATCCTAATGCTGACAGCTAAGGATGAAGAGTTTGATAAAGTTTTAGGGCTTGAGTTAGGAGCAGATGACTATTTGACAAAACCATTTAGTCCTAGGGAGGTTGTAGCAAGAATCAAAGCAATCTTAAGGAGGACAACCCAACAAGAGACAAAAGAGACATCCGCAGAAGAGGTACCCAAACAAATAAAAATAGGTAACCTTGCGATATTGCCCGACCAATATGAGGTATACTTGAAGGGCGAAGAGCTGTTTTTTACTCCGAAGGAATTTGAATTGCTTCTGTTTCTTGCCAAAAACAAAGGCAGAGTTTTGTCACGTGATCAATTATTATCGTCCGTATGGAATTATGATTTTGTGGGAGATACCAGAATAGTGGATGTTCACATAAGTCATCTAAGAGATAAGATAGAACCAGATACAAAAAAGCCCTCTTACATTAAAACAATTAGAGGCCTAGGTTATAAACTAGAGGAACCGAAATTAAAATGAAAGGAATAAATTCACGTCCACTCTTAGGATACTCTCTTGTTATTATTATCATAATGTTTAGCCTTGGTGTGATTTTAGTTCAAAGTACAAGGAATTATGTAGTTCATACTGTTGAAGAACGTTTAATAAATGAAGGGACTTATATTTCTTCTTATATTGAAACAAGATCTTTTGAAAAAGACAGTGTTCCTGATGAACTTAAGAAAATTAGTGAGCAGTTAGGGATAGGAATTGCTTACATAAATCAATATGGGGAGTTGAATTATTACACAATTCATGCTCTTGATTTAGAAACGGAAAAAAGAGAGCAGGTCCAATTATACCTTCACAAATATAAGGAAAAGAATATTTCTAATTCTAAAGGAGAATTGGTAGATACTTTATTTTTTTATCCAGTTCCCTTAAATGATGTGGAGAATCATACTCTTCTCCTTATTTTAGAAGTGGGGCTTTTAGAGGATGTTACAAGGAATATATGGATTATAACAGCTATTACATTATCTCTAGGGATAGTAGCAATTGTCTATATTGGGTACGGTATTGTAGGAAAGTATATAAAACCTATGCAATCTGTAACGGAATTAGCTGATGAGTTATCAAAAGGGAATTATTCTGTAAGAACCTATGAGGATTATTATGGTGAGTCAGGGGTGTTGACTGGAGCTGTAAATAAATTAGCACGTAATCTTCAACAAATGAGCATCCAACAAGAGCGATTAAAGACTGTCATTGATAATATGGGAAGCGGACTGCTTCTTATCGATGAAAAAGGATATATTCAATTAGTTAATCGTGCTTTTCTTGAAGTTTTTAGTGGAGAGATAAAAGATTATGTCGGTTATCTATATTATGAAGCAATCTCTTACCCTGACATCCATCAAACGGTTCAGGAAGTATTTATGCTGGATCAAAAAGTGATAAAATCAATGATATTACCTTTAACTATTCAACGTAAGTTTTTAGAAATAACAGGAGTTCCCATTATGAACAATAAGATGGTTCCAAAAGGTGCTGTTTTGGTCTTTCATGATATTACAGAATTGAAAATGCTAGAGAAAACAAGGAAAGACTTTGTAGCTAATGTATCACATGAACTTAAAACACCTATTACCTCCATTCGAGGATTTGCAGAGACATTACTTGAGGGCAATTCTATAGATCCACCTACATCTCAACAATTTTTATCCATTATTTTAAAGGAAAGTGAACGATTACAGTCATTAATTCAAGACTTGTTGGAACTTTCTAAGATAGAGAAAGATGGATTTAAATTAGAGAAATATGAGTTTTTTTTGTCGGACTTAGTTGAAGAAGTCTGGCCAATTTTACTTTCTCAGGCGGAGCAAAAGGGGATTAATCTAACCAAGAAAGTTGACCATATTTTAGTTGATGGTGATCCTAATCGTATAAAACAAATCATTGTAAATCTGATTGTGAATGCAGTTAATTACACAGGACAAAACGGTCAAATTGAACTGATTGGGAGAGAGGAAGATGAATGGATAAGCCTTGTTGTAAAGGATAATGGAATAGGAATCCCCGAGCAGGAACTTCCTAGAATTTTTGAACGGTTTTACCGCGTAGATAAAGCTAGAAGTAGGAATTCTGGGGGGACTGGATTAGGTTTAGCCATTGTTAAGCATATTGTTGAAGCCCATAAAGGAAAAATTAATGTTCAAAGTGAGGTAGGAACAGGGACTACTTTTTCTATTTACCTGCCGCGAAATATTAAAGAATAGGACAGAGGCCTACTCTGCCCTTTTCATATAAAAAAATAAGAAACCTTTTCATGGGCTATTACGTATAAAGATATGTCACAGATAATGATACAAGGGAGAGGACCAAATGAGTATTAAAAGGATGTATATGTGGTTTGCTCTAGGTATAGGATTAATTATCCTTGTACTAGTGGCCGCTACCAGCTGGTATACAGTAGATGAATCAGAACAAGCAGTCATTTTAACCTTTGGACAAGCAGACGAAGATATTACACAACCAGGATTGCATTTTAAGTTACCATGGCCTGTGCAAACTGTAGAAATTCTATCTAAAGAGACTTATAGTTTAGATTTTGGATTTTCGACAGGGGACAACGGAAATTCTGACACAGTGAAGATGATTACTGGAGATGAAAATATTGTTTTGGCAGATTTAGTTGTTCAATGGAAGATTACAGAACCAGCAAAATATCTATACCAATCTAATGAACCAAAACAAATTTTATACGATGCTACATCAGCCTCTTTACGAGGAATTATAGGAAATTCAAAAATAGACGATGCTTTAACTTCAGGAAAAGCGGAAATAGAAAATGAAGTTCGAGACCAGCTTATTTCTCTTATTAACAGCTATGATATTGGGATTTCCATTATTGATGTAAAGTTACAAGAAGTGGACCTTCCAAATGAGGAAGTTCGAAAGGCATTTACAAAAGTGACAGATGCTAGAGAAACGATGAACACCAAGATAAATGAAGCAAGAAAATATGAAAATAAACAAATGGAAGAAGCGCTAGGAGAAAAAGATGCCATCATATCCCGTGCTGAAGGTGAAAAAGTAGAAAGAATTCAAAAAGCAATAGGTGATGTAGCAGAATTTAATGCCTTGTATGAAGAGTATGTTCAGGCTCCTTCCACAACAAAACAACGTCTCGTTCTTGAAACCTTAGAAAAAGTATTACCTGATGCAAGGGTCTATATTATGAATGATGATGGAAATACCGTTAAATATTTACCTTTAGATCCTAAACAAACAACTCGGATCCAAACGGAAGGAGGATCAGAAAGTGAGCAATGATAATATTGTGGATATGAATGAAAAAAAGCCTGTAAATTCAAGGTTTTATGTAAAAACGGGGTTAGGTTTTATATTGCTCGTTTTAGTATTCGCTCTTTTTTTAGCTAGTGTGATTATCGTAAAAGAAGGAGAATATAAGGTGGTTCGTCAATTTGGTGAGGTCGTTAAAATAGAAGATGAACCCGGGTTGAAATTTAAAATACCATTTATACAAAGTGTTACTACTCTACCTAATAAGAAGTTAGTGTATGACGTTGACCAAAAAGAAATCAATACATTGGACAAAAAAAGAATGATTATTGATAACTTTGCTATCTGGCATATTGTAGGTCCTGAAGATATGATAGAAAATGCTCGTACAGTAGAGAATGCCGAAGCTCGAATGGGCGAATTTATTTTTTCTGCTATTCGATCTGAGCTTGGCCAAATGAATTATGAGGAGATCATCAATGACGAGAAATCCTCAAGAGGAAATTTGAATGAGACGGTAAAAGACAGAGTTAATGAGCTTCTTGCTCGGGATAACTATGGAATTCAGGTTGATGATGTTCGTATAAAACGGACTGATTTACCTGATGAAAATGAGCAGTCTGTTTATCTAAGAATGATTTCAGAAAGGGAATCTAAGGCTCAAGAATATTTGTCCCAAGGGGATGCTGAAAAGAATAGAATTACCGCTACAACGGATAGAAAAGTGAAGGAAATGATCTCTACTACCAATGCCGAAGCTGCTCAAATTCGTGGAGAAGGTGAAAAAGAGGCAGCACGTATTTACAATGAAGCATTTGAAAAAGACGGGGAGTTTTACAGTTTATACCGTACACTACAATCCTATAAACAAACGATTAATGGAGAAACTACCATATTTATTCCACAGGATTCTCCTTATGCACAGCTTCTATTAGGATATTTTAATTAATAAAGCGACGCCTTTTTTCTTCTATGAACCAAACATGGTAAAATAGGAGAAATAAGGCGTTTTTAAGTTAAAAACAAGTGAAGTACATAGTGGAGGAATGTAATGATGGGAGAACAATCAAATAAAATCATGCTAATTGACGGGAATAGTATCGCCTACCGAGCATTTTTTGCTCTACCATTATTGAATAATGATAAAGGTGTTTATACAAATGCTGTATACGGCTTTACTACGATGCTTTTAAAAATGCTAGAGGAGGAAAAGCCAACCCACATTTTAGTCGCATTTGATGCTGGCAAAACAACTTTCAGACATAAGACCTATACTGAATACAAAGGTGGAAGACAAAAGACTCCTCCAGAGTTATCAGAGCAATTTCCCGTTTTAAAAGAATTACTAAAAGCTTTTTCTATTCCATTCTATGAGCTTGAACAATATGAAGCAGATGATATTATCGGAACTCTCTCCAAACAAGCAGAAGATCAAGGTTATGATGTGACCGTCATTTCTGGTGATAAGGACCTGTTACAGCTCGTTTCTGAACAAGTGACAGTTACGTTAACAAAAAAAGGGATCTCCCAAGTAGAACGCTATTCACCTGAATTTTTAAAGCAAAAGTATGAAATTTCTCAGGACCAAATTATTGATATGAAAGCATTAATGGGGGATGCTTCTGATAATATTCCTGGAGTTCCTGGAGTGGGAGAGAAGACCGCCATTAAGCTTTTAAAAGAATATAACACTCTAGAAAATCTTTATGACCATTTATCTGAAGTCAGTGGAGCAAAATTAAAGGAGAAACTTGAAACGAATAAAGAAAGTGCTTTTATTAGTAAGGAGTTAGTAACTATTAATCGTAATTCTCCTATAGAAATTACACTGCAGGATCTAGAATTTAATGGTTATGATTCAAAGAAAGTTCATCATCAATTTAGGGATCTAGGCTTCCAATCGCTAGTGGACCGAATTGATTCTGAAGATGGGGAAAGTATTGGAGAAGAAACTGAACCGGTTACAATAGACTTTAAGGTTGTAGAGGAAGTAACAGAAGATTTATTTACTGATCATATGGCATTCATTTTGGAAATGATTGATGAAAATTATCAGTCGGGCGATATTTTAGGTTTTGGTCTTGCCACAAATGAACAGTACTATTTTATTGAAGTTGAAAAGGCGCTAGCATCTAATGAATTTAAACAATGGATAGAAGATCCTTTTAGAAAAAAATACGTTTTTGATGCCAAAAAAACAGTGGTGGCCTTAAAGAAGAAGGGATTATCTATCGAAGGAATCACATTTGATCTGTTGATTGCCTCTTATTTAATTGACCCTTCAGAAAATCATCATGATATACCTGCAATTTGTCATAGACAAAATGACTATTCCATGCCATTTGATGAAGAAGTGTATGGAAAAGGGGCAAAACAAAAAATTCCTGAGATCGAAGTTCTTTCCGAGCATGTAGTGCGAAAGGCACATATTTTGTATGAACTAAGAGAAAGATTTGAAGAATTATTAAAGAAAAATGAACAGTATGAACTTTTTTATGAATTAGAAATGCCATTATCTCTTATATTAGCTGATATGGAGCATATTGGAATCAAAGTGGACAAAGAGCGTCTGGATGAAATGGGAAAAGAATTGCAAAGAAGATTAGGCGAATTGGAACATTCTATTTACGAGCTTGCGGGAGACTCATTTAATATAAACTCTCCAAAACAATTAGGCGTCATTTTATTTGAAAAAATGGGTTTGCCCGTCATTAAGAAGACAAAAACAGGATACTCCACTTCAGCAGATGTATTAGAACAACTTCAAGGGGAACATAAAATCATAGAAAAAATCCTGTTATATAGGCAGCTTGGGAAACTCCAATCTACTTACATTGAGGGTCTTTTAAAAGTAATAGACCCAATTACAGGCAGAGTGCACACTCGATTTAATCAGGCCTTAACACAGACAGGAAGATTAAGCTCTACTGAACCTAATTTACAAAATATCCCGATTCGGTTAGAGGAAGGTCGCAAAATAAGACAAGCTTTTGTACCTTCAAAAGAAGATTGGATAATATTTGCAGCAGACTATTCTCAAATAGAGCTTAGAGTATTAGCCCATATGTCGCGCGATGAAGGGTTAGTGGAAGCCTTTCAAAAGGATATGGATGTCCATACGAAAACAGCAATGGATGTTTTCCATGTGAAAGAGGATGAAGTGACATCTATGATGAGACGTCAAGCTAAGGCGGTTAATTTTGGAATCGTCTATGGTATTAGTGACTTTGGGCTTTCTCAAAACCTTGGGATTACGAGAAAAGAAGCCAAGAACTTTATTGATCGTTATTTCAACAGTTATCCAGGGGTAAAAGATTATATGGATGACATTGTACAAGAGGCAAAACAAAATGGGTATGTGTCAACTATTATGAAGAGAAGGAGATATTTGCCTGATATTACGAGCAGAAATTTCAATATCAGAAGTTTTGCTGAAAGAACAGCTATGAACACCCCAATTCAAGGAAGTGCTGCTGATATCATAAAAAAGGCAATGATCGATCTATATGGACAGTTAGAGGAGAAAAAATTCGAGTCGCGTTTGTTGCTTCAAGTTCATGATGAATTAATCATAGAGGCACCTAAAAACGAAGTCAAAGCCTTGTCCGATTTAGTCAAAAAGGTAATGGAAAATGCAGTTGAGTTATCAGTTCCATTAAAGGTGGATTTTAATTATGGGGACACTTGGTACGACGCAAAATAGAAAGGACGAAAGAGATGCCAGAGTTGCCAGAGGTAGAAGCGGTTAGACAAACTCTTAAAAAACTAGTGATAAGCAAAAAAATCCAGGATGTTTCCGTCCTTTGGCCAAACATTGTTCGTCAGCCAGATGATAAAAATGAATTCATTTCTTTGTTGAAAGGTCAAACCATTATCGATATTCATAGAAGAGGTAAATTTCTTATTTTTGAACTAGAAGATGTTGTACTAGTCTCTCATCTTCGAATGGAAGGGAAGTATTTAGTAATGTCATCTTCTGAGGAGAAGGACGCCTACACTCATATTTTATTTCATTTTGAAGATGGGACTGACTTGAGATACCGAGATGTTAGAAAGTTTGGAACAATGGAGATATTTCCAAAAGGACTAGAAAACACTTTGCCTCCATTAAACGGACTTGGACCAGAACCCTTAGGCAAGGAACTAACTGTCAGTTATTTAGAACACAAACTTCGAAAAACCAGCAGGGTTATCAAGCAAGTGCTTCTAGACCAAAGCGTGATTGCAGGATTAGGAAATATCTATGTAGATGAGGTTTTATTCCAATCTCAAATCCATCCTACAAGAAAGGCATCTTCTCTAACTACTAAAGAAATATCACAGTTGGTGAAGGCGATTAAGGATGTTATACAGAGAGCCATTGAGCACGGAGGAAGTACAATAAGAACATATGTAAATAGCCAAGGGAAAAAGGGAAGTTATCAAGATTATTTATTAGTTTATGGTAAAAAAGAGGAGCCTTGTTCCAGGTGTGGGCATCCTATTGAAAAAATAAAAGTAGCTCAAAGAGGCACTCACTTTTGTCCAGTATGTCAAGCTACACAAAATAGATAGACAACTTACGTCTTGGACTTCTTCCCCATATACTACTCTAGTTGTAGTTAGGGGAGGAGAACGAGATCATGAACGAATTACTAACATTAGTCACGATTGTGTTAGCGGTAAGTTTGGATAGCTTTACTGTTGGGCTTACCTATGGAGTAAGAAAAATGACTTTACCTTGGAAGTCCTTATTATTGATAGGGGTGATGTCAGCCCTAACGTTTTATACTTCTATGTCTATTGGGAGCTATCTTTCAAGCTTTTTAGAACCTCATCAAGCGGAACAACTTGGTGGATGGATATTAATGGCCATCGGAATGTTTGTTTTGCTTCAGTACTTTCGCTCCTCTTTCTCTCTTAAAAAAGAAGGAAAAAATGTGAAACCTTATATATTGAAATGGGAAATCCAATCCTTAGGGGTTGTAATCCAAATACTGAGAAAACCCATGTCTGCGGACTTTGATCGTTCTGGAAGTATTACGGGATTTGAGGCCGTATTTTTAGGTCTAGCTCTATCCTTGGACGCCTTTGGAGCAGGTATTGGGATATCAATGTTTGGCTTTTCAACATTTTTAACATCCTTCTTAGTTGCAGCCACGTCTTCATTGTTACTGTTTACAGGAATGAAGTGTGGGAGAGGTTTATCTTATAAAAAAGGAAGCCAAAAACTTTCTTTTGTACCAGGACTAATACTTGTCATTATAGGAGTATTTAAATTATAGGGGGATTGCGCTATGACACAGGTCATTGGATTAACTGGAAGTATTGCAAGTGGTAAAAGTACAGTTTCTCTTATGTTTGATGATATTGGAATTCCTGTTATTGATGCTGATAAAATAGCCAGAATTGTCGTTCGACCTGGCGAAAAAGCTTACCATCAAATTATTGAGCATTTTGGAGAGGGAATATTAAGAGAAGATAAGACAATTGATCGTAAAAAGTTGGGATCTATTGTATTTAAGGACGAAGAAAAAAGAAAAGTACTCAACCAAATGGTTCATCCAGCTGTTCGAGAAAGAATGATAAAGGAAAGGGATCTTGTTAAAGAAAAAAATGAGAAGGCTGTTGTATTAGATATCCCTTTATTGTTCGAAAGTAAGCTCGAGCATTTAGTGGACTGGACTTTGGTTGTTTTTGTAAATGAGGAAGTGCAGTTAAAACGATTAATGGATAGGGATGGATATACAGAAGAAGAGGCTTTGGATCGAATTCAATCTCAAATTCCTGTTTTCAAAAAGGCATCCCAAGCTGATGAAGTCATTAATAATAACTCTACAAAAGATGATGCCTATCAACAACTCATTCAGATACTGAGAAAAAGAAATTTAGTTTGATATACGTAAAAGAATAATTAACTCAACCTTATAATAAGGTTGAGTTTTTCTTTTTATCCTGCATGAACGGGCAGTAATACCTTCGCCTAAAGTCTTAAGTGAAACAAAAAGAGTAGGGGGATAAACTCCAATGAAAATAAAACATTAATTTTTTCATATTTGTTGGTCAAGCTTGCTTCATGGTTGGCTGCTAGTAAATGTCCGATTGGTTCAAGGGACTTTAGGTCATACCATTGGGTGCTAACAATCAGTGGGGGATGAAGTTTCACTTTATGTAATCAAATTGATTCACTTTTGCATATAATATGTTATACTAATTAACGATAATCTATATATAGTATGGCATATTCGGGAGGCGTTTCATATGAAGACAAGAATAGCAATCAATGGATTTGGACGGATTGGAAGAATGGTTTTTCGTAAGGCGATTGAAAATCCAGAATTAGAAATTGTGGCCATAAATGCGAGTTATCCTTCAGAAACTCTAGCACACCTTGTTGAATATGACAGTATCCATGGTCGGTTTGATGGAACTGTCCACCCAATGAAAGATGGGCTCTTAGTTAATGGACATAAAGTACTATTATTAAATGGCAGAAATCCAGAGGAACTTCCTTGGGAAAAATTTAAAATAGATATTGTAATTGAAGCTACAGGTAAATTCACAACGAAAGAGTCAGCAGGTGCGCATTTAGATGCTGGTGCAAAGAAAGTGATCATTACAGCTCCAGGAAAAGATGTAGATGCTACTATAGTGATGGGGGTCAATGAGGGGGAGTATGATGATCAAGATCATCATATTGTTTCAAATGCCTCATGTACTACGAACTGTTTGGCACCTGTAGCTAAGGTCATTGACCAAGCTTTTACGATTAAAAATGGATTTATGACAACGATTCATTCTTATACTAGCGACCAAAAAAATCTAGATAATCCTCATAAAGATCTACGAAGAGCAAGAGCGTGTGGGCAATCTATTGTTCCTACGACTACAGGAGCTGCGAAAGCGATAGCAGAAGTGTTACCCAACCTAAAGGGAAAACTCCACGGTATGGCCTTGAGAGTTCCTACACCTAATGTATCTCTAGTAGACTTGGTGGTAGATGTAGAGAAGAAAGTAACCAAAGAAATGGTCAATCGAATACTAGCTGAACAATCAAGAAATGATATGTTAGGTATATTAGGATATACAGACAAACCGCTTGTGTCTATTGATTTTACAACTTCACCACAATCAGCTATTATAGATGGACTTTCAACTTTAGTCCTTGATAACCATAAAATTAAAGTAATCGCATGGTATGATAATGAGTGGGGATATTCATGTAGGGTAGTGGATTTGGCTGTGCATATGCACAGAATGATGACAACTAAAAAAGAAGTTCACGCTTCATAAACCTAGATTTTTCAATAGAGAATTTTCGATCAAAACTTTTCTTGCAAATTTAAGAAATACCCTTTATACTACTTTTGAACTTCTGAAAATAAGACGATTTAATGTGGCTACTTAAAGGGTTAGGACCTCATAGGACTAACTTTCCCCCGTGGTAACCCATCATTTTTTCGTTAGAAGTCGAATCTAGTATTAAGGGGGAGTAACAAATGGATACAATGGGTAGACACGTAATTGCAGAACTGTGGGATTGTAATGAAGCAAAATTAAATGATATTGCTTTCATTGAGCAAATTTTTGTCGATGCTGCACTAAAAGCGGGGGCAGAGATTCGTGAAGTTGCTTTCCACAAATTTGCACCTTTTGGTGTAAGTGGAGTTGTGATCATTTCTGAATCACATTTAACGATTCATAGCTTTCCAGAGCACGGTTATGCAAGCATAGATGTGTATACGTGTGGCGATCGAATTGATCCTAATGTTGCTGCAGAGTACATTCAACAGGCATTAGAGGCCAATACCTGTGAAAAGGTAGAAGTGCCACGCGGAATGGGACCAGTTACTTTACAACAAAGAAAATCTTTATAATAAAAGGAGTGTATCCACTACACTCCTTTTTATTTTGGTCATTTGTTTGATCACCATAGAAGTTTGTGCGGTATTCTGTTAAAATTTTTAGTATAATAGTGAATGAGGTGTCGAAAGATGAGTATTAAGGAATTTGTAAATAAGTACTTAAGCAATCATGCAGAAACGAGCGATCGATCACTACAACCGGAGTTAAAAACGAAATATTTTAAGGCCACAAAGGATCAACTTTTTCGTCATTTAATAGATCAATTTAGTAAATCGGCTGATTATGAATTAATAGGATCCTCTGAAGAGAGAGGAGAAATTAGTGTTTATTATAAGAAGAAAAGAAAGACCTTTATGGTAATAAGTGTTATTATGATTCGCCCATATCGCACCGCTGTTGATTTTTCAGTTACAACTGAATCGGCGTTCCCTATTGACTTTGGGAACACTCATCGTGTAATTGGTGAACATTATGAGTGGATAGGAAAAACTTATCCGAATATTGATTCAAAAGAATATTGATGGTTATATTATGGAGATGATCTGATGAGATGTCCGAATTGTCAATCCAAAAACACAAAGGTAATGGATTCACGCCCGATTGAAGAAGGGAAATCCATTAGAAGAAGACGCGAATGTGAATCCTGTCATTTTCGTTTTACGACCTTTGAACGTGTCGAGGAAATTCCTCTTATTGTAGTAAAGAAAGAAGGAACACGTGAAGAGTTTAGTAGAGAAAAACTAATACGGGGTCTTATCAAGGCTTGTGAAAAAAGGCCGGTGGCGTTAGAAAAAATAGAAAAGATTGCCTTAGATGTCGAGAGGGAATTAAGAAATTCTGGCAACTCTGAAATTATGAGTAAGGAAATTGGGGAACTTGTTATGGAACGATTGGCTACTGTAGATGAGGTAGCTTATGTTCGCTTTGCCTCTGTTTATAGACAATTTAAGGATATCAATGTATTTATTGATGAGTTAAAAGAACTAATCAAAAGAGAAGACTAATAAAGTGAAACTACAATCAGTGGGAGTCCCCACTGATTGTTAGCACACAAGGGTATGATTTAAAGGCCCTTGTACCATTGGACATTACCCCCCACCTACTACTCTTTTCGTTTCACTTAAGACTTGAAGTGGGGGGTATTACTGCCCGTTCATGCGGAATGAATTTTCTCTCGTAGAGATTAGTTTTTTCTTTTTCTAACTTTGCCTACAGTCGCACTCTTAGGTGAGCTTTTCTAAAAGGAGAGTTTTTAATGAGCAAAATTGGACAAATCCTTCCTATTCATGGGTATGTTGTTCATTTTAAGGGTATAGGTTCCATCATAGACCATCAGGCACTTATACAGCTATACCAACCCATTGTTGGACCAAAGGCAGTATCCTTATATCTAACTTTATTCTATGAAAATCAAAAACAACAATATCAACAAATCCCCTCTACACATCATCAACTTATGACGTCCATTGGGTTGCCATTGGACGAGATATATACAGCACGTATGTATTTAGAGGCAATTGGACTCCTAAGAACCTTTAAAAAAACAAATGAACAAGCAGGATATATTTTTCATTACATTCTTTACCCACCTTTTTCTGCAAATCAGTTCTTTAAGGATACAATGTTATCATTGCTTTTATCACATCATATCGGGGAAAACATGTTTCAAAAGCTCTATGATAAATTGTATATGGCGGACGATGTAGTAGAGGGCAGTGAAATAACGGCATCATTCCAGGAGGTATTCCAGGATATTTCACTCAAACCATTAGTTCCTGTAGAGTCACAAACGAAGAAAGAAAATGACATACTGGAAAAAACAAAAGAAGAGTTAGTTGACTTTGTTATCCTTGCCAATTCCCTAAAACAAAGAATGCTACCAGTTCAAAAGTTGCTGACCCCTTCATTAAAAACTTTAATCGAACAATTAGCCGCCCTTTACCGATTAACAACACATGATTTTGAGCTAGCTATTCATTGGGCTTTGGATGAAAAACAAGAAATTGATATGGAAGAATTAAAAGAAATCTGTCATGACTTATATATTAAAAATGATCATTCACAAGAAGAAATAAAAAAAGAGGACGAAAATAGACAAACCATTGAAATATCCAATGACCAATTTGGAAAATTAAATGACCAAGAAAAATTAATATATATGATGGAGAGAAGATCACCAAAAGAAGTTTTAGAGGATTTTTCGAATGGATCCAAGGTTCCTGATCAGGATCTGAAAATGATAAGAGATATCATGCATAAACAAGGACTCCCTTCTCCTGTCATGAACATGCTTATTCAATATGTCCTTTACCGTACAGATATGAAGTTAAATAGAAGTTATATAGAAAAAATTGCAGGTCAGTGGAGCCGGCTAGGAATTAAGACAGCCAGAGAAGCTATGGAAGTTACAATCCGTGAAAATAAAAAGTATCAGGAATGGTCAAAAGCATATAAAAAGCAGACACCACCCGTGAAACAAGAAGTTGTGCCGGAGTGGTTTAAAAAGCAAAAAGAACAAAAGTCAGAGCCTAAACAGAAACAACCTACTGTATCTCAAGATGAGTTTGAAAAATGGCAGGAAGAAATGCGAAAGTTTAAGAAAGATAGAAATCAAAAGCAAGGGTGAATAAAATGGAACCAATTCAAACCTCTTTGAAAAAATGGATGGAACAGAGTGAGGGTTTTCAAAAAGAATTTCAAAAGGTGAAGCGAGATCTTCTTCAAGATCCAGAAATTCAAAGACTAATACAGGGACACCCTTCTCTAACAGGTGACTCGTTAAATAAACATTTAATAAAACTATACGAGTATAAAAGTCAATCAAAAAACTGTGAGAATTGTACTTCTTTAAATGGATGTGTCAATATGGTACAAGGATATGTTCCTAAACCAAACGAAGACGGTGGTCCGTTCCGTTTAATATATGAGCCTTGTTCCAAACGAAAGCAATATGAGGAACAAATATCAAAGAAATCGTTTGTACAAAGTTTGTATATTCCTAAAGAAATAATAGATGCCTCATGGGAAGGGATTCACCTAGATGACCCAGAACGAATGCCCATTCTTCAGGAAATTAAGCAATTTCTTATGGATGCTGAGCAAGGAGTTCCATCAAAAGGTCTTTACTTACACGGTCCTTTTGGAGTTGGTAAGACCTATTTACTTGGAGCGATTGCGAATGAGTTAGCAGAATACAAAATTCAGAGCATGATTATTTATATGCCGGAGCTGGTTAGAGAAATGAAAGGCTCTTTAAGTGATGGTTCGATAAACCAGAAAATAGACCGATTTAAAAATGTCCCCGTTTTAATGCTAGATGATATTGGTGCCGAAACACAATCCCCATGGTTTAGAGATGAGGTGTTAGGTGCCATACTACAGTATCGCATGATGGAAAGACTACCTGTATTTTTCACATCTAATTTGAGCCCTGATGAGTTAGAAATTACTCTCTCTGAAACGAACAAAGGTGGAATAGAAAAGATAAAAGCTGGACGAATTATGGAACGAATAAATCAAGTAAGTGAACCCCTTGCTTTATACGGTAAAAATAGAAGGAAACAACGATAAGTAAACATCGTTGTTCTTTTTTATTTTTGGCACGACAAGGAATGAATCATTTTTTTTTGATTTTTCCCATATAATATAACAGTTTTTGTAGGAAGGGGGGAGTCAATGGATATTTATTTTGAACGAAAGGAAGAGGTGCTTCTTTTTTGTAAAATTCTTTTAGAGAATGGATTTAAAGATAAAATTGGTATCCAGCAAAAAAGAAGTCATAGGATAGCATTAGAGATAGAGCCCTCGAGTTATCCAAAAAAGAATATTGCTAGGGTGTTAGCGCGTGTTTTTATTCAAGAGCGAGAGCGACAATGGATTCGTGAAATCATACAAGATTGTTATTACTTTGAGGACAAAGAAGAAGTTGCTCATATTGAGGAAGTATGCCATTCCATTTTAAAAGGGCAATATGAGAAAAACTTTTTTAACCATTCTAGTCATGAAGAGTATATCACTAGTCTTTTCCTAGAGCGGTGGCAAGAAGAACGTTCTTTTTTATTTGAATCTTTTCTTCGGTTTCGGCTCCAGGATTATAAAAAGGAGCTGATTGAATTAGTTGGGGTGTCTATTGAAGATTATAAAAGAGAGCAGGAGTATCAAACTTTTATTCATTCCTTACGACATTTTATTGGAACACAAGATTCTAAGATCAACTATGTAAACTTTCATATAAAAGAACCTGAGCTCATTTATGAGAAAAATGGAAAACTTGTTGATACAATGAAGTTGGAAGAATGGGTAAGAAATCTGCCCTTATATTTATTCAATGTTAATGAAGGTGATCACTTACTAGCATCATTACTAGCGATGAATCCAGAGAAAATTGAAATTTTTAGTGATGATCCTTCAGAACCCAAATTGTTAACTGTTATTAACATTTTCCAAGAACGAGTAAGCATATTGCCTGCTTCTTCTTTTCCATTTTTAAAAAAGAATATAAAATCTTGATTTTCATTTGCACAATGGCTATAATACGTACATAAATGAAAGAACAACAGGTTGAGATAAGGACAAGAGCTATGTGATTCGTTTCAGCAGAGAGGGAAGACTAGGCTGGAAGCTTCCCGAACACGACATATAGTTCACCACCTTTGAGCCCTAACTATGAAAAAAAAGTAGTAGTTAGCGTTTAGTCGCGTTAAAGACTTAATGAAGCCGCGAAAATGCGGAAATAAGGGTGGAACCACGGGTAAAACACTCGTCCCTTTGCTTATTGCAAAGGGACGAGTGTTTTTTGTCTCTCAACTAAAATAAAGGAGCGATTGCGAATGATTCAAGTTACATTTCCAGATGGTACTGTTAAAGAATTTGAAAAAGGGACCACAGGGGAAGAAGTGGCAGCATCTATTAGTCCAGGATTGAAAAAGCAAGCACTTGCTTTCCGTATTGATGGGAAGGAATATGATCTTCGTTCAGAAGTAAAGAATGGACAAATCGAAATTATTACTTACCGAAATCCTAAAGGTATTGAAATTATGCGTCACTCAACTGCACATTTAATGGCTCAAGCCATTCGAAGATTGTATGGTGAGGTTAACTTCGGAGTAGGACCTGTTATAGAAAATGGATTTTATTACGACATCGATATGGAGGAATCCATTACGACGGAAGATTTTCCAAAGATAGAAAAAGAAATGCAGAAAATTGTTAGTGAAAATCTTGAGATTGTCCGTCAGGAAGTTTCAAGAGAAGAAGCTAAGCGCCGTTTTGAAGAACTTGGAGATCCATTGAAGATCGAATTACTAGAGAATATTCCAGAGGGCGAGCAGGTTTCAATTTATGAGCAAGGTGAGTTTTTTGATTTATGTCGTGGGGTCCATGTTCCATCCACAGGTAAAATTAAAGTATTCAAATTACTAAGTGTTTCTGGGGCCTATTGGCGAGGAGACAGTAAGAATAAAATGCTTCAAAGAATTTATGGTACAGTATTTGAGAAAAAGAGTGAGCTAGATGAGCATTTAAGGCTGTTAGAAGAAGCGAAAGAAAGGGACCACCGAAAGCTTGGAAAAGAGCTGGGGATTTTTACTGTTTCTCAAAAAGTGGGACAAGGACTTCCTTTGTGGCTTCCTAAAGGGGCGACTATTCGAAGAACGATCGAGCGCTACATCGTCGATTTAGAAGAACGTCTAGGCTATAACCATGTTTATACTCCTGTTTTAGGAAGTGTTGAGTTATATAAAACTAGTGGTCATTGGGATCATTATAAGGATGACATGTTCCCACCAATGGAAATGGATAATGAGGATTTAGTTCTTCGTCCAATGAACTGTCCACACCATATGATGGTTTATAAAAATCAGTTGCACAGTTATCGAAACTTACCAGTTCGTATTGCTGAACTTGGTATGATGCATCGTCATGAAATGTCGGGATCTCTTGCTGGTCTTCAACGAGTTCGAGCGATGACATTAAACGATGCTCATATCTTTGCCCGTCCGGATCAACTAAAAGATGAGTTCATTCGAGTAGTTCAATTAGTTCAAGCTGTATATAGAGACTTTGGAATTGACGACTATTATTTCCGCCTTTCTTATCGCGATCCAGATGATAAGGAAAAGTATGTGGATAATGATGAAATGTGGGAAAAAGCGCAAGCCTTATTAAAAGAGACTATGGAAGAGATGGAATTAGAATACGAGGAAGTTGAAGGGGAAGCAGCTTTTTATGGACCGAAATTAGATGTACAGGTTAAAACAGCACTTGGAAAAGACGAAACCCTTTCTACGGTTCAGCTTGACTTCCATTTACCCAACCGATTTGATTTAACTTATATTGGAGAAGATGGAAAAGAGCATCGACCAGTTGTCATCCACCGTGGAGTGGTTTCTACAATGGAACGATTTGTTGCCTTTTTAATTGAAGAATATAAGGGAGCCTTCCCAACTTGGCTTGCTCCCGTTCAAGCAAAAATTATCCCGGTTTCAGCAGATGCTCATTTAGAGTATGCAAGAAAAGTGGAGGACAAGCTTCGTGAAGCTGGAGTAAGAGTAGAAGTTGATGAAAGAGACGAGAAAATTGGGTACAAAATTAGAGAAGCACAGATGCAGAAGCTTCCATTCCAACTAGTAGTTGGAGATCAAGAGATTGAGAAAGATACAGTTAATGTAAGAAGATATGGACAAAAGGATACAGAAACACTTCCAATAGATGAGTTTATCAATCTTATTAAGAACGAGATTCAACAGAAGTCAAATCAATAATAGATCATACAAAAAGCGAGGTCGATACATCGATCTCGCTTTTTGTTATACTATCAGAATTTATAACTTTGGGTCGGTTGATAGTACCAGTAAAGCAGGAAGGGAAGCTACTTATAGCTTCTTCGGAGAAACAAGTGATTTTCTTGTTTTAAAGCGTAGCGTCCTTGACTACCTACTCTAGTCGATAGAAAATAACATCTTGATTTTTCGAAAAAAATCGGTTATTCTTGAATAGTTGTGTTTATTTTTGGTCTTTATTGACACATCAGATACACCATGCTATACTTTTAAGGTAAAACTAAACGATGTGTCTTTGACAAGTAGAAGCACCCGCTTCTCACCTGATCGACGCTTTTGGAGCAGTTGGCAGGTCCGACAAATTTGATGATCAATTATGATTGAATCAATGACGGAATGTGTGGGTGCGAAAGAGTGCCTACACTTTTTTTATTGCTGAAATTCTTGTCAAGAATGAACACTGGTAGCCCTTTTAAGGACTACCAAATTAACCTTGGAGGTGGCTGGTTATTAGCAAAGATATGTTTGTCAATGAGAATATACGTGCACGTGAGGTGAGACTCATTGACGTAAATGGAGAGCAGCTTGGCGTGAAATCTCGTCAAGAAGCATTGGATCTAGCGCAAACTGCAAACTTAGATCTTGTAATGGTGGCTCCTAATGCAAAACCGCCTGTTTGTCGCATTATGGATTTTGGGAAGTATCGTTACGAACAGCAAAAGAAAGATAAAGAAGCACGCAAAAATCAAAAGATTATTAATATTAAAGAAGTGCGTTTGAGTCCTAATATCGAAGAGCATGACTTTAATACTAAGCTGCGTAACGCCCGTAAATTCCTTGAAAAAGGCGATAAAGTAAAGGCATCTATTCGTTTCCGGGGACGTGCGATTACTCATAAGGAAATTGGTCAAGAGGTATTAGAACGTTTGGCTAAAGAATGTGAGGATCTATGTACAGTGGAAACAAAGCCTAAAATGGAAGGCCGTAGCATGTTCATAATGCTTGCTCCTCGAAATGAGAAGAAATAGAAACCGAGAGCTTGTCTGACTAGTAAAGGAGGAACTTATAATGCCAAAAATGAAAACCCATAAAGGTTCTCAAAAACGTTTTAAAAGAACTGGAAGTGGCAAACTGAAGCGTTCTCATGCTTTCACAAGCCATATGTTCGCTCATAAAACACAAAAGCAAAAACGTAAATTACGTAAGAGTGCCGTTGTAAGCACTGGAGATATGAAGCGTATTAAAGCAATGCTACCTAAGTAAAACAACGGATGTAGTAAGTCCGCAATCTAGGAGGGATTATTTATGCCACGTGTTAAAGGTGGAACCGTTACACGACGTCGTCGTAAACGCGTATTAAAGTTAGCAAAAGGTTATTATGGTTCAAAACATAATCTATTTAAAGTAGCAAAACAACAAGTAATGAAATCCGGTCAGTATGCTTATCGTGACCGTCGTCAAAAGAAGCGTGACTTCCGTAAGTTATGGATTGCCCGTATTAATGCAGCAGCTCGTTTGAATGATATTTCTTACAGCCGTTTAATGCATGGTCTAAAGCTTGCTGGTATTGAAGTTAACCGCAAAATGCTTGCTGATCTTGCTATTTCTGATGAAAAAGCATTCACAAGCTTAGTAGAGCAAGCAAAAGCTGCACTAAAATAATACTTTTTTACTTAAGCCATTTTCCTCATGAAAGGAAAATGGCTTTTTACTTTAAAGAAGGAAGGATAATGTAGTGACAACTTACATAGTCATTTATTATAGTGCTATAAATCTAATGGCGCTGCTTTTTATGGGCATGGATAAAAGGAAAGCCGTGAAAGGGCAATGGAGAATCCCCGAAAAAACACTCTGGCTGTTAGCGTGGTTTGGTGGTGCAGGTGGTGGTTGGTTAGGTATGAAGTGGTTTCGTCATAAAACCAAACATGGACTTTTCAAGAATGGAATGCCTTTCTTATTTTTAGTCCATATTCTATTTGTTTTTTGGATATCTGATAAATACTAAACTTGTCATAAAGGCTCGTCTTATGTCATATAGTTAGAAGGAGAAACCTAATGGTCGAAGGAGGTAAGTTGTAGGAATAGTAAGATATATAGAAAGGGGAAAATATATGGAGGAAATGGCATCACAGATTATGACTGCTATTGAAACGAGTGGTCGACTGGCTCCCCTTTTATTCATTCTTATTCATGTCATCAGACCTATCTTTTTTCTGCCAGTTGCGTTTATAACGGTATTTGGTGGAGTCTTGTTCGGAACCATATACGGTTCCATTTATTCAATGATTGGTGTCACCTTGTCTAGCCTTTCCTTCTATATAATGATTAAATTGATGCCTAAAATGTTAAATAAATTTACTAGGCTTAAGGAAAAGGTAATGGGAAAATATCCGTCATTGTCCATGAAACAAATTGCCTTGCTTCGGTTAATTCCATTTATTCATTTTCATTTATTATCTTTATGTGTAATTGAACTTTCTAGCAATTTTAAGGAATATACACGTGCATCGTTTTTATCAAATATTCCTCTTGCAGTTGTGTATACATCGTTTGGGCAATGGATATCGAATTTGTCACCAGCAATGGCCATTGTTGCAGTGGCATTATTGCTTCCGATGATCTATCTGCTTAGAAGTAAAGAAGTTATAGTAAAATGGGAGGATTTCTTTCATTCTAATAAAGAAGAATCCTTTCCTCAGAGACAACAAGCAAGTTAAAAAACTCGCCTTAAGGCGAGTTTTTTATTTAATCAACTTGTTTATTGGATATTTCCACTCGATACTGGCATGAGGATAATGAATTAAAATCTCTTTCTCAACAAAATAAAGATCATCTTTTGACATGCCCTTTAAGCGGTTGGGATTTCTAGCCCAAACGGTAATGGTGATCACATCAAATGAACTTTCTGTAGTTCCTAAGTATTTCTCTCCTTCAAAAAGAACCCCTTTATATGTCACTAAAAAGTTTTTTCGAATATTATCGCTATCATCTAAAAAGTAAAATTCCTGTTTATCCTGAGCTAATTCAAGTCTTCGCTTTGGGTTCATGATGTATTTGTAGGCCGTATATACAAATATAATTAACGTAACTAAAATTAAAATTCGCAGGATAAATACAATCATACAGAGTCCTCCCTAAACCGCTTGTATATCTTATACGTTTCAATTTACCATATGGTTTCAATTGTTCTAAAAATTTTTTGGGAAGTTATCTACATGATATAATGATCAGTGGGAAAATGGGAAGGGGCTAAATAAAAATGGACTATCAGATAAAAATAAAACTTTTAACAGATGAAGCTAAATTACCTTATCAAGCTAATCCAGGAGATGCAGGATTAGATCTTTTTTCAACAGAGGAAAAGGTGATCAAACCGGGAGAGAGTGCCTTAATTGGAACGGGTATTCAAATCGAATTACCTATAGGGACAGAAGCGCAAGTTCGACCAAGAAGTGGACTAGCTCTTAAACATTCGGTAACAGTTTTAAATAGCCCGGGAACCATTGATGAAGGGTATCGGGGAGAAATAAAAGTAATTCTAATCAATCATGGGAAACATCCATTTTTAGTGGAAAAGAAGATGCGTATTGCACAGATCGTGATTGCTCCTGTAACAAAAGTTAACATGATTCAAGTCGATGAGTTATCCGATTCAAATAGAGGAAGTGGAGGATTTGGCTCGTCGGGAAAATAATTATATACTACTGAAACCAGCTCTTTGTTTATTCTAGTAAGAAAGGCTATAATAAGTGGTGAATTACATAAGGGAGGTTAGAGGACATGGCAAAATTAGATGAAACAATAACCATGCTTAAAGATTTAACAGATGCAAAAGCCATTCCTGGTGACGAAAAAGAAGCAAGAGATGTGATGAAGCAGTATATCACTCCATATGCTGATGAAGTTTATCAGGATCATCTTGGGAGCTTAATTGCAAAAAAAGTAGGGAAAGAAAACGGTCCTAAGGTTATGGTTGCTGGACATTTAGATGAGGTTGGCTTCATGGTAACACGCATTGATGACAAGGGCTTTGTCTATTTCCAGACTGTTGGTGGCTGGTGGGGACAGGTTATGCTTGCTCAGCGAGTGACCATTCAAACTAAAAATGGGGATGTTACGGGTATAATTGGTTCTAAACCTCCACATATTCTTCCAGCTGAGGCTAGAAAAAAACCTGTTGATATCAAAGAAATGTTTATTGATATCGGTGCATCTAGTAAGGAAGAAGCACAAGAATTTGGAGTAAGACCTGGTGATTCTATTGTTCCTTACTTTGAGTTTACGGTTATGAAAAATGAAAAGATGCTTTTAGCCAAAGCATGGGATAATCGCATTGGTTGCGCCATTGCCATTGAAGTATTAAAGCAGTTAAAAGGTGTGGAGCATCCAAATGAAGTCTACGGTGTAGGGACTGTTCAAGAGGAAGTAGGACTTCGCGGGGCAAAGACATCTGCTAACATGATTAATCCTGATATTGCTTTTGGTGTAGACGTAGGTATTGCTGGAGATACACCAGGAATTAGTGATAAAGAAGCGTCTAGCAAAATGGGAGAAGGTCCACAGATTATTCTTTACGATGCATCTATGGTTTCTCACAAAGTCCTTCGCGATCTTGTTACCAATACCGCTGATGAAATGAATATTCCGTATCAATTTGATGCTATTGCTGGTGGTGGAACAGATTCCGGTTCGATTCATCTTACTGCAAATGGTGTACCAACCCTGTCTATCACTATCGCCACTCGTTATATTCACTCTCATGCAGCAATGCTTCATCGTGATGACTTCGAAAATGCTGTAAAGCTAATCGTTGAAGTGATAAAACGATTGGATGCTGATACTGTAAAAGAAATTACGTTTAATTAATTATTTGTTGAAAGTACGCCTTTGATGGCGTGCTTTTTAATAAGATAAGTATGAAATTTGTCTAGCTCCAGCGAAAAAGCTTCATCGAGTAATCTTCGAAGTTTTGCCCCAAGTAATCGCTGAAAGGAAAGCTACATAGAGCTACTTCGCAGAAACAAGTGCTTTTCTTGTTTCGAGTGGCAGCCTCTCGACTAGAGTCGGTTCCCGCTTTTGCATTAGGATTTGCACTTAGAATATAAGGGCTCCTGACTCTTTCAAGAATATCTTTAACGATAAGCCGAGTTTTCTAATGTTAGTCCGATGAAACACATTCTTCCTAATAAAAAGAAGAGGACAATCCCATATGTCCTCTCCATAGTACCCATATTACTTTTTCAGAGATGATTCCAAGGTTTGTAGCATGTCATTCTTATCATCTTGGTCACAGTTTTGCCAGTATAACTCAAACAGGACACCTAACCCAGGAAGCATCTTTTCTTCCTCACTTTGGATAGCATCTAAAATAGTTGCCTCGATTTGTTCTTCCGAATTTTCCTTCATGTTATCCACGATTGCTCTTCTTAAATTCAAGTTCACTATAAACACCTCACTTTTTCAATCTTCGTTCCTAGTTTGACCATTACTAGTGAAAATATGTATGATAAGAAGCGAGCGGAGGGATACAATGAATGATCTAATCACCTCAAAACAAAATCCAAAAATGAAAGAATGGAAAAAGTTAAAACAAAAAAAGGAAAGATATAAAACACAACGATATCTAGTTGAGGGTGAGCATCTAATTGAAGAGGCTATACAATCAAACGTAACAGTCGAAACCATTATTATTGAGGAAAGCTATCAGGGACATGTTCCTATTTCTTCAAATATACAAATTTATACAGTTACGAAAACACTGTTTCAAGAGATTAGTGACACAGAATCACCTCAAGGAATTGCTGGCATCGTCGTAATGAATGCTGAAGAGTTACCAGCAGAATCCCAAAGAATTCTTTTGTTGGATAGAATACAAGATCCAGGTAATTTAGGAACAATGATTAGAACAGCTGATGCTGCTGGTTTTGATGCTGTTGTGCTGGGAGATGGCTGTGTGGACCTATTTAATAGCAAAGTTATACGTTCCACTCAAGGTTCTCTATTTCATCTTCCCTTCCTACAAAAATCATTGGAAGAAATCATTCCTACCTTAAAGAAAAGCGGGTTTCAGGTTTGGGGTACAGCCCTTGAAAATTCTTCACCCTATCAAGAAGCAACTCCAACACTTCCACTAGCCCTTTTATTAGGAAATGAAGGGGCTGGTGTTTCAAAAGATCTGTTAGAATTAACCGACCACAACGTAAAAATTCCTATCTACGGGAAGGCGGAATCGTTAAATGTAAGTATTGCTGCTGCTATTCTTATGTATTATGTGAGATAAACACTTGCAAGTTTCGTTCCCATTTTCTATAATAAGACATAATTGAATGAAGCAAGGCGTTGAAGGAGCTAGTAAGTGAACCAACAAAAGCGCGTCAAGGGAGGAAATGTCTTAGACTGGAAGCATTTCTCGCGTGTTGTGAACCGAATTTCACTCTGGAGCTATCACTGGGACCTTTGTTTCGACAAAGTAAAGGTGAGCCGGATTAATTTCCGTTATCAAGCAAGAGTGGATTCATATTGTGTGAATTAACTAGGGTGGTACCGCGATACATAAGTCTCGTCCCTTTTTGGGAGGGGCTTTTTTATTTGCATTCAAATGTTTTATTTATACGAGGAGGATAAAAGATGAAGGAGAAACTACAGGAACTTCAATCAGAAGCCTTGAAAAAGGTGGAGGCTGCTGTTGATACAAAAGAACTTCAACAGGTAAAGGTATCTTATTTAGGCAAAAAAGGCCCTATCACAGAAGTATTACGAGGGATGGGAAAGCTTTCAAATGAAGAACGACCAATTATAGGTCAGTTGGCCAACGATGTTCGTGAATCTATTTCCAATGCCATTGATGAAAAACAACAAGTGTTAGAAGAAAAAGCACTAGAAGAGAAGCTAAAGAAGGAAACAATAGATGTTACTCTTCCTGGACGTCCTGTTCACCAGGGCGGCCCACATATTTTAACTAAAATTGTTGAGGAAATTGAAGATCTATTTATAGGAATGGGGTTTTCCGTTGCGGAAGGGCCTGAAGTGGAAACGGATTATTATAATTTTGAAGCATTAAATCTTCCAAAAGGACACCCAGCACGTGACATGCAGGACTCCTTTTATATTACTGAAGAGCTTTTAATGCGTACCCATACATCACCAGTTCAGGCAAGAACGATGGAAAAAGTCCAAGGGAAAGGCCCTGTAAAAGTAATTTGTCCTGGAAAGGTTTACCGAAGAGATACAGATGACGCAACCCATTCTCACCAATTTACACAAGTTGAAGGGTTGTACGTTGATAAAAACGTAAGAATGAGTGATCTTAAAGGGGTTTTAGATGCTTTTGCTAAAAAAATGTTTGGAAAAGAGCGCGAAATCCGTTTGCGTCCAAGCTTCTTCCCATTTACAGAGCCATCAGTTGAGATGGATATTTCCTGTAAGATGTGTCATGGTGAAGGCTGTTCTGTATGTAAACAAACTGGCTGGATTGAAATTTTAGGAGCAGGAATGGTACATCCAAATGTTCTTGAAATGGCTGGCTATGATTCAAAAGAATATACTGGATTTGCATTTGGCATGGGTCCAGAGAGAATTGCGATGTTGAAATATGGAATCGATGATATTCGTCATTTCTATACAAATGATTTACGTTTCTTAAAACAATTTCATCAAGGGTAAGGAGGAATCACAATGTTTGTTTCATTAAATTGGTTGAAGCGATACGTTGATATTGGGAATATACAGCCTGAAGAATTAGCAGAAAGAATTACAAAAACAGGAATTGAAGTGGAATCTGTTGAAAGAATTGCCGGACATATTGACCATCTAGTGGTAGGTCATGTTGTTTCCTGCGAGCAACATCCAAATGCAGACAAGTTAAAGTTATGCAAAGTTGATGTTGGAGAAGAAACACTCCAAATCATTTGTGGCGCTCCTAATGTGGCCCAAGGTCAAAAGGTGGCAGTAGCTAAAGCTGGAGCTAAGTTACCAGGTGGACTAAAAATAAAGAAAGCGAAGCTCCGTGGAGAAGAGTCCAATGGGATGATCTGTTCTATGCAAGAGCTCGGAGTAGATGCTAAATATGTTCCAGAAAAATACAAGGAAGGTATCTTTGTATTTCCTAAGGATACAGAGGTTGGTGCAGATGCTTCAGATCTATTAAATCTAGATGATGTGATCATTGAACTAGGGCTCACACCTAATCGTGCAGATGCTATGAGTATGCTAGGGGTAGCATATGAAGTTGCTGCAATTTTAGATACAGATGTAAAAATTCCTGAAATAACCTATCAAGAAACGACAGAAAAAGCTAGTGACTATATTGATGTTGAGGTTGCTGACAGAGAGGCCAACCCTTACTATGGAGCTTTTATCATTAAAAATGTAAAAATCGGCGAGTCTCCATTATGGATTCGTAATTCTCTAATTGCTGCAGGTATTCGACCAATTAATAATGTAGTCGATATTACGAACTATGTTTTGTTAGAATATGGGCAACCTCTCCATGCCTTCGATTATGATCGATTTGGTTCTAAAAAGGTACTTGTAAGAAGAGCGAACGAACAAGAAAAAATTGTTACTCTTGATGACGAGACTCGTACTTTATCTAAAGATCACCTGGTCATTACAAATAGTGAAGTTCCAGTAGCTATCGCAGGTGTAATGGGTGGAGCAGATTCAGAAGTGCAAGAAGATACAACAACAGTCTTACTAGAAGCTGCCCTATTCCGTCCGCAGGTTATTCGTCAAGGATCTAAGGACCATCAACTGAGAAGTGAGGCAAGTTCTCGATATGAAAAAGGAATAGATAAGGCTAGGGTAAGAAAAGCTGGTGAAAGAGCTTGCCAGTTAATGCAGCAATATGCTGGGGGAGAAGTTCTTCAAGGTGTAGTTGAAGTGAATGAAATCCAACTTGATGAGAAAAAGGTTGAAGTTTCTTTACCAAAAGTAAATATGGTGCTTGGAACTGATTTAGAAGTACGTGATGTGGAAGATATTTTAAGACGTCTCCAATTTAATTATGAAAATCAAGACGGTTTGTTTTCCGTTACGGTACCTACCAGAAGATGGGATATCGACATTTTTGAAGATATGGTTGAAGAAATTGCACGTTTATATGGATATGATAATCTTCCGTTTACCTTACCACAAGGGGCAAGTAAGGGTGCATTAACAACGAGACAGAACCTTAAGCGTAATATTCGTAGATATATGGAAGGGAAAGGTCTAAACGAAGCTATCACTTATTCCTTAACCACGGAAGAAAGGTCACATAAATTAGTTAGCCTTGAAATTTCTTCCAAAGTGGAAGGACCCGTTGGTTTAGCTATGCCAATGAGTGGGGAGCATAGTCATTTAAGATTGAGCATCCTTCCAGAACTACTAGCTAGTGTTCAACATAATCAGGCGCGTCAAATCCAAGATGTAGCCCTTTATGAAGTTGGTTCTATTTATGTTAGCGGAAAGAAAAAAGTCACTGCCCAACCTGAAGAGAATATTAGGTTAGCCGGTGTACTTACAGGTTTCTGGGTAAACCATCCCGTTCAACAGGTTCGTCAACCAGTAGATTTTTATGTGGCCAAAGGAATTCTTGAGGGATTGTTTGACCAGTTAGGCACTTTGAATGAAATAGAATTTAAGGCAGGAGAAGTTGGTGGAATGCATCCAGGTCAAACCGCTTTAATTACCTTAAGTGGAGAAACTATTGGGTTTGTTGGACAGCTTCATCCCTCAGAAGGTAAGTTATACGATTTAAAGAATACATTTGTTTTTGATGTTAATTTAGATAAGGTAATAGAACAATCACAAGTGGAACTAAATTACCGTCCAATTCCAAGGCATCCTGCTGTATCAAGAGATATTGCTTTAGTTGTTCATGAGGCAGTCCCTGCTGGAAAATTAATTCAAACGATCCGTGAAGCAGGGGGAGAATTGTTAGTTGATACACATGTGTTTGATGTGTATCAAGGGGAAAATGTGGAAGCAGGGAGCAAATCAGTAGCTATTTCAATAACCTATCAAAATCCAACTCAAACCCTTACGGAAGAAGAAATCAATACGATTCATGAAAAAGTATTAAAAGCAGTAAGTGAAAAACACCAAGCGGTATTAAGAGGATAATTCATTAAAGCAGAGGCTTATAAATAGGCTTCTGCTTTTGTTGTGTTGGCGAAATGGACTTTTGCGTATTGTTGCAAACTTTCCCTGCCTTTTTCCTTGATCAATGTTGAAGCGGTCTCATCAACTTTCCGTGAGGCACCTTTTGGAAGGTATAATCCTGCTTCTTCTGATAAGCGGTCCATTTCAAGAACAAAACTTGCCCTTGCAATGATTGACGCTGCTGCAACTGCTATAGAGTAGCTTTCTGCCTTTGTCATAAAATATATATTTTCTGGTAAGGAATGCTTCTCTGACTGAAGATGCCGGATGAATACTCCAGGTTCAGAAAATTGATCGACTAAAATCGCCTCCGGTTTTATTGGATCTATTTTTTTCATCAGTTTTTGAATCGCATAGTAATGCAAGATTGTTTTCATTTTCCCTTGTGACCAGCCTTTAACTTGCAGGTCATTATACTGAGGATTATGGAGTTTCACAAGAGAATAGGGTAATTTTTCTTTCACTATTTTTTTTGCTATCTCTGTAATTTTAGGATCCTTTAGATTTTTAGAGTCCTGAACACCAATTTCCCTTAAAAAAGGTACTTGCTCTTGAGTGACATAGACTGCCGCAACCGTAATAGGTCCAAAATAATCACCCGTACCTGCTTCGTCTGTCCCCATATGATTACTAGTAAAGATGGTTGAGGGTGGGTAATAAGAATGTTTTGCTTTTGCTGAGGAAGTTTTGTTGGTTGATTTGTTTGAAGACAGGTCATTGCTTTGCCATCTTCTAGCTTCAATTTCATGACCGGTACCCTGAAATAAGACCTTTCCCGATTTATACGCCGTGATGGTGCAGGTCTTAGTTTTTGCTCGAAAAATCGCCCCTGATGGGGTAGGTTGTAAATTAGATGAGTAGTATTTTTTTATGTTTTCTATCTGTTGTTTATGTACGAGTATGACAGTTTGTGACATATGATTTCCCCTTTCCATTCTTTAGAATATAGCAGAAATTGGTTTATTTCAATAAGGAGAAGAAGTTCAATGCTTTTCTCCTCATGAAGTTCATGTTATGATTAATTTTGAGATTTTGAAATGAACAGGGAGGCTTCCTCTGTGGCGAATTCTGAAAAAACTAGAATTACTGTTGAAATACATAATAATCGCTATACGGTTGTGGGGGACGAATCAGCTCACCACGTTCGCATGGTTGCCAGTTTGGTAGATGATAAGATGCATCAAATCCAAGAAGCCAACCCTAGCTTGGATACTGCAAAATTAGCTGTTTTAACGGCTGTTAATACAATGAGTGATTATATGAAATTAAAAGAAGCCTATCAACAATTATTAGAATCAAAACAGAAAGATGAGGAAAAATAATGATTGATTTAATCCTACTACTTATATTAATCTTTGGTGTTTTTACTGGGCTTAAACGCGGCTTCATTTTGCAACTATTCCACCTTACAAGTTTTATAATAGCTTTTATCGTAGCAGTAGTTTATTATGACCGCGTTGCACCTGTTTTAGAAATGTGGATTCCATACCCTTCTTTTAATGAAGGTTCATGGGCACTCTTTTTAGATAGTCTTCCGTTAGAGTACGCCTTTTATAATGGCATTGCTTTTTTTGCTATTTTTTTCGTTGTGAAAATATTTCTTCACATTATAGCTTCTATGATAGATTTTATTGCTCATTTTCCTATTCTTAGACAAGCAAATGGATTATTAGGTGGAATTTTAGGATTCATCGAAACTTATTTTCTTCTATTTATTTTCCTATATCTTGTCGCACTATTACCAGTTGGATTTATCCAAGATATCATGAAGGATTCTAGCATTGCAAAATTTATGATTGAACATACTCCAGTCGTATCTAAAGAGATAAAATCGTTATGGTTTGAACAAGTAAGTGGTTTCTTTGATGAGCGTGGCCCAACTTCTCTGTAAGAGAAGTTTTTTATTTTACTATCAGCTATTTATTACTTTAGTTGGTTGATAATATAAGTAAAACTAAGGCTTTTACCATTAGGACTTGCACCCCTAAGTAAAAAGCAAAATGTCGCTTTCAAGAATCCCTTTAGCGATAAGCTGAGTTTTTCTAATACTATCAAAAGTTCTCTTAAATGGGGTGAAAATTAATGATACATGTGAATAAAAAAGATGTGATTCGTCTATTAGAGAAAATAGCCATTTTTTTAGAGTTGAAAGGTGAAAATACATTTAAAGTTTCAGCCTATAGAAAAGCAGCACAGGCTTTGGAACGTGATGAACGGTCTTTATATGAGATTGAAGATGTGACACAAATGAAGGGAATTGGAAAAGGAACGGCAGCAGTAATCAAAGAGTACATGGAAACAGGAAAATCCGAAACATTACAACAGTTAGAGAAAGAGGTTCCCGAAGGACTACTTCCCCTATTACAATTACCAGGTATGGGAGGGAAAAAGGTAGCTAAACTTTATCATGAACTAGGTGTCATCGATATGGCAAGTCTGAAGAAAGTGTGTGAGTCTGGGAAAGTAGCATCTTTAGCAGGATTTGGAGAGAAAACAGTAGGTAAAATCTTAAAAAGCATTGAAGAGGCAGGCAAAAGGCCAGAAAGATTTCCTATCGTGTTTATGCTTCCGATTGCTGATCATATCCAACAAGTTTTATCCTCCATCACGGCTATTCAGCGATATAGTTTAGCGGGTAGTTTAAGAAGAGGCCAGGAAACAGTGAAAGATTTAGATTTTATTATATCTACAGAAAATAGTGATGCAGTTAGGACTGAACTTTTAGATAAACTGGCTGTAAAAGAGATTGTTGCAAATGGGGACACAAAAGTCTCCGTCATTATAAATGATAGCTATGATGTATCAATTGATTTTCGTTTAGTTTCCGATGATCAATTTGCAACAACCTTACATCATTTTACTGGATCTAAAGATCATAATGTTCAAATGCGAAAGCTAGCAAAAGAAAAAGGAGAGAAAATAAGTGAGTACGGAGTGGAAAATCTTGAGTCAGGAGAAGTGATCACTTTCTCTTCTGAAGAAGATTTTTTTCATCATTTTGGGTTGGATTTTATCCCTCCAGAAATTAGAGAAGGAACAGATGAAGTAGAAACATATAAGAATCTGGAAGGCAATCTCATTTCCCTTGAGGATATTGTTAGTGATCTTCACATGCATACGACATTCAGTGACGGTGCCCATTCGCTAGAGGAAATGATTCAAAATGCTCAATCCCTAGGTTACTATCATTTAGCCATTACTGATCATTCCAAATTCCTCAAGGTTGCCAATGGACTTGACGAAAATAGAATCAGGCAACAGCAAAAAAAAATAAAAGAGTGGAATCAAGAACATTCTGATTTTAAGGTTCTTTCAGGTACAGAAATGGATATATTACCTGATGGAAGTCTTGATTTTGATGATGATTTTCTATCATCAGTTGATTTTGTCATAGGTTCTATACACTCTGCTTTTAGTCAGCCTAAAGAACAAATCATGAAGCGATTACGTAACGCAATGGAGAATCCCCATGTCGACATGATTGCCCATCCTACAGGAAGAGTCCTTGGAAGAAGAACAGGATATGAAATCGATGTGGAAACCCTGCTCAAATGGGCAACAGAAACAAAAACGATTATCGAATTAAATGCAAATCCTAATCGTTTAGATCTTTCTTGGAGATATCTGAGAAAAGCACAAGAGATGGGTGCATTAATTGCGATTAACACCGATGCACATAATATTGATATGTTAAAAGATATGAAACTTGGAGTGAAGATGGCACGTAAAGGTTGGGTAAGGAAAGAAACGGTCGTAAACACTTGGTCTACAGAAAAACTAGAGGAGTTTTTAAGAACGGATAAAGCATTACGTTAAAGGAGTTCAAATGATGAATAGCCGCATATACTCTGTACTTGAATACGATAAAATTTTAGAGAAATTGCAAAATCACGCTACTTCTTCTTTAGGAAAAAAGGAAGCCAAAAGATTAAAACCATCGACTAAGGTAGAGGAAGTCATTCAGTGGCAGGAAGAAACTGATGAAGGCACCCAAGTCCTAAGAATAAAAGGGAATGTGCCATTGGGTGGGGTATTCGATATTCGTCCATATATCAAAAGAGCATCCATAGGTGGAATTCTATCTACAAGTGAATTAGTAGAGATTGGAAGCACTTTATATGCGAGCCGACAAATGAAAAACTTTTTGGAGGGTATCGAAGAGGACGAACTGACTTTACCTCATTTACGAGAAATAAGTGAGCAAATTAACGTTTTATCTAATTTGGAACATCAAATTAAGTCCTGCATCGATGACCATGGTCACGTCATGGATGGAGCATCTGATTCCTTACGAACTATTCGGACAAAAATGAGAACATTAGAAGGCCGTATACGAGAAAAATTAGTTGGATATACGAGAAGTCATGCAAAAATGCTCTCAGACTCCATCGTTACTATTCGAAATGAAAGATACGTATTACCTGTAAAACAGGAGTATCGTGCCAACTTCGGTGGGATTGTCCATGATCAATCTTCTTCTGGAGCAACGTTATATATAGAACCACAAGTGATTGTGGACTTAAATAACCAGTTACAAGAATCAAAATCCCAAGAAAAAAATGAAGTGGAACGAATTTTAAGGGAGTTATCAGGATTTGTTGCAACTGATTCCGATTTCCTTTCCGAAAATGTAAAGCAGTTGACTCTTTTAGACTTTATTTTTGCAAAGGCTCGTTTTTCCCGGGAAATAAGAGGAGCGATGCCGAAGATCAACGGAAGTGGTCAGTTGAAAATGCTTCAAGCAAGACATCCATTAATTCCGATAGATGAAGTTGTGCCTAATGACATTGAACTTGGGTATGACTTTACATCCATTGTTATTACAGGACCTAACACAGGAGGAAAAACCGTTACTCTTAAACTAATAGGACTTTGTACTTTAATGGCACAATCCGGTTTACAGGTACCAGCATTAGACGGATGTGAAATGCCAGTTTTTGAGAATGTTTTTGCTGATATTGGGGATGAACAATCCATTGAGCAAAGTTTAAGTACCTTTTCCTCACATATGACAAATATTGTAGAAATTTTAAAGCATGTTAATCATCAGACATTGGCTTTGTTTGACGAATTGGGTGCGGGAACGGACCCTCAAGAAGGTGCTGCTTTGGCAATGTCTATCTTAGATGAAGTTGTTCGTAAAGGGGCAAGGGTGGTTGCTACTACCCATTATCCAGAATTAAAGGCTTACGGGTATAACAGGGAAGGTGTAGTGAATGCTTCCGTAGAATTTGATGTGAGCACCTTAAGTCCAACATATCGTTTATTAATAGGTGTTCCTGGAAGAAGCAATGCTTTTGAAATATCTAAGAGGCTAGGTCTAGAAGAGGATATCATCAATAAGGCAAGAGGATTAACAGGAACAGATTCTCAAAGTGTTGAAAATATGATTGCTTCCCTAGAACAATCGACTAGACAAGCTGAAAAGGATTATGAAGAGGCTGAAAGAGTATTAAAAGAGGCAGAACAACTGCGTAAAGAAATTCAGAAAAACTACTTAGAACTGGAAAAGAGAAAAGAAGATCTTTATCGAAAGGCTGAAGAAAAAGCAAAGAAAGCTATTGATCAAGCAAGAGAAGAAGCAGAAACAATTGTTGCTGAATTACGTGAAATGAAATCGAATGCCTCATTGAAAGAACATGAATGGATTGAGGCAAGAAAGCAATTTGATGAAGCACAACCTCACCTTGCACAGAATAAAGATGAACAAGTCGTAAAGAATCACCCACCTAAAGCGTTGGATGTGGGAGATGAAGTGAGAGTTCTTTCTCTTGGACAACAAGGAACAATTACCGATAAAATAAGTGAAAAAGAATACCAAGTTCAAATTGGGATGATGAAGGTTAAAGTGAAGACTAAGGATTTACAACAGGTAAAAAAAGAGAAACCTCAAGAAACGAGGCCAGTTGCAAGTGTTAAAGGAAGCCAGCATCACGTTAAACCCGAACTAGATTTAAGAGGAGAGCGGTTTGAAGACGCTATTCTTGAATTGGAAAAGTATGTGGATGATGCCTTATTAGCTGGGTATCCACAAGTTTCTATTATTCATGGCAAAGGGACTGGCGCTCTTAGAAAGGGTGTACAAGAGTTTGCCAAAAAGCATCGAGCCATTGCTAGCACACGACTTGGTAGTATGAACGAGGGTGGAAGCGGAGTTACTATTTTTGAATTGAAATAGATAGGTTTTTATTAACCATGAGGGGGAGCTCAAATGGATGGTTTCTGGGAAAATCCTTATATTGAAACAGCCGCAAGTTATAGCGTTGTTGTATTGTGTACTGTTCTTTTTTTGGCGATCTTTGAAATTGTAACAAAATATAACAACTGGGAAGAAATTAAGAGGGGGAATCTTTCTGTAGCTATGGCTACAGGAGGAAAATTATTTGGAATAACAAATGTGTTTCGCTTTTCTATCCAACATAACGATACTTTATTAGAAAGTATCGGCTGGGGGGCCTTTGGTTTTCTGCTTCTTCTCATTGCTTATTTTATATTTGAATTTCTAACGCCAGATTTTAAAATCGATGATGAGATTCAAAAAGATAATCGAGCCGTAGGATTAATTTCTCTTGTTATTTCAGTCGGTCTATCCTTTGTTATAGGCGCTAACATTGATAATTGATTAAAAAAGGAGTTTATGATGGAGACCTTAGCTAAAGTACTTGGTGTTGTATCAATCTTATTTATATTGGTTGGGATTGTTTATATGGTGATTGTTAATTAATGGGTGTAAAATCCTTTACAAGAGCCCGTTAGTTACAATTTATAAATCTAGTCGGCTGGTAGTAAAGTAAAACTGGGGCTTTCACCATTAAGATTTGGCGATAAGCCAAGTCTTAATGGCAAGTTAAATTTTTTAAATATTTAAAATCATATTTATATTCGATATCGAAAGCGTTATAATGAATATATCTATATAAAGGGAGGGAAGTTTCATGGAAAATCGACCTTGGTTAACCCATTATCCTGAGGCCATTCCAAAAACAATAGAGTATTTGGAACAGCCTTTGCAGGAATTTTTAAAGACAACGGCTTTAGAATTCCCAAAAAAGAAAGCGCTTTATTTCGAGGGAAAGGAAGTTACATTTGAAGAAGTTTACAAATCCTCTAAACAGGTGGCATCTTTCTTACAAAGTAAGGGGCTTGAAAAGGGTGAACGAGTAGCCATCATGCTACCTAACTGTCCACAGTCAGTTATTAGTTATTATGGGGTTTTGTTAGCAGGAGGTGTTGTAGTCCAAACGAATCCGTTATATACAGAAAGGGAACTAGAATATCAAATTAGGGATTCTGGGGCGAAATTTATTGTGTGTTTGGATTTACTATTCTCAAGAGTTGAAAATGTAATGAAAAAAACTGATTTATCAAATGCTATTGTGTGTAGTGTAAAGGAATATTTGCCTTTCCCAAAAAACCTGTTATATCCATTTGTACAGAAAAAGCAAGCAGGAGAAGCAATTAAAGTGGAAGAAAATGAACAAATTCATGTATGGGGTAGTGTCATGAATAGTTCACCAAATTACGAACCAGTGGAGATTAATCCTAAAGAAGATCTGGCTATTCTCCAGTACACTGGGGGAACAACTGGGAATCCAAAGGGAGTTATGCTGACCCACTACAATCTCGTGTCTAACACTCAAATGTGTGATGCATGGCTTTATAAGAGTGAAAGAGGGAAGGAGACAACACTTGCCATTTTACCTTTCTTTCATGTTTATGGAATGACCACGGTTATGAATCTTTCTATTATGAATGGTTCAAAAATGGTACTCCTACCAAAGTTTGAAGCTCTTCAAGTGCTAAAAATGATAGAAAAAACAAGACCTACTTTATTTCCTGGAGCACCGACCATATATATAGCTCTATTAAACCATCCAGAATTATCTAATTATGACCTATCTTCAATTCAAGCATGTATTAGTGGTTCAGCGCCATTACCTACTGAGGTCCAAAGTCGCTTTGAAAAAGTAACAGGTGGAAGGTTGGTAGAAGGATACGGTTTAACAGAAACCTCACCAGTCACTCATTCTAATTTCTTATGGGATCAGAGGGTGAATGGAAGCATAGGTGTACCATGGCCAGATACCGATGCAAAAATAGTTCAGATGGACAGTCAGGAAGAAGTTGAAGTAGGTGAAGTTGGAGAATTAATTGTCAGAGGACCCCAAGTGATGAAAGGCTATTGGAATAGGCCAGAGGAGACAGAAATGGTTTTACAGGACGGCTGGCTGAGAACAGGAGATTTGGGGTATATGAATGAAGATGGCTATTTCTTTATTGTGGACCGAAAAAAGGATATAATCATTGCAGGAGGATATAATATATATCCAAGAGAAGTGGAAGAGGTTCTCTACGAGCATGAACAGGTACAGGAAGTTGTTATCGCAGGTATCCCTGACCCTTATCGCGGAGAAACTGTAAAAGCGTATGTTGTTCCTAAAGAAGGAGAAATCCTTAATGAAGGGGAATTAGATGCTTTTTGCAGAGAACGATTAGCAGCATACAAGGTACCCAAGATTTATGAGTTTAGGGATGAGCTTCCAAAGACGGCTGTTGGTAAGATTTTAAGAAGGGCACTTATTGATGAAGAAAAAGAGAAGTTGGATCAACAGATGGAAAAAGTTGAGCCGTAATGGGCTCTTTTCTTTGGTTAATATTTGGACAAGTAAATCATGGGTTTCTCATTGACAGTCATTTAATGGTCTTGTAAAATGAAAACATGAATGAATAATCATTCAGTTTCAGAGCAAGAAATTAGAAAGCGAGAGAAATTCATGAAAAAAAACAGGCCGAAGTTTAAACAGATTATTGATGCTGCGGTAATTGTGATAGCAGAAAATGGATACCATCAATCGCAGGTCTCGAAGATAGCAAAGCAAGCAGGTGTAGCTGATGGAACAATCTATCTCTATTTTAAGAATAAAGAGGATATCCTGGTTTCGCTTTTTCAAGAAAAAATGGGTCAATTTGTTGAGAAAATAGAAGAAGAAATAAAGCCGATAGATTCAGCTAGTTTAAAACTATTAAAGTTAATTGAAATGCACTTCATTCAGCTTTCTCAGGATCACCACTTAGCCATTGTGACTCAATTAGAGTTAAGGCAATCCAATAAAGAACTTAGACAAAAAATTAATGATGTTTTAAAACCTTATCTAGTTCTTATGGATTCCATTGTCCAAGAAGGAATCGACCAAGGCATATTTGAACCAAACTTGAATAAGAGACTTATAAGACAAATGATTTTTGGAACTTTAGATGAGATGGTAACAAACTGGGTCATGAAGGAACAAAAATATAATCTGTTAGAGCAGGCTGAGACTATTCATGACTTATTATTAAATGGACTTACGAAGCGAAAGGGGTAATGAGATGTTAACTTTAGAAAAGACAAATCAAGTTGGAGTGGTCACAATTGAGAGTCCGCCAGCCAATGCTTTGTCTTCCGAGCTACTACAAGAATTATCAGAAACACTGGACAACATAGAGAATAACAGGTCTATAAAAGCATTGATACTAAAGGGAGAAGGGAGGTTCTTTTCAGCTGGTGCTGATATTAAGGAGTTTACTTCCCTCCAAAGGGAAAAAGATTATGAAATTTTAGCAAGAAAAGGTCAAGATTTGTTTGAGCGAATGGAAAAGTTTCATATTCCAATACTTGCTGCCATCCATGGTGCTGCACTTGGAGGCGGTCTTGAACTAGCTATGGCTTGTCATTTACGGATTGTAACTCCGACAGCAAAGTTAGGCCTTCCTGAGTTAACCTTAGGAATTATACCAGGATTCGCAGGATCTCAAAGACTCCCTAGATATGTAGGTGCAGCAAAGGCTTATGAAATGATTTTAACAGGTGAACCCATTTCTGGAGAAGAAGCTGTTCAGTTGGGTCTTGCAAACCATGCAGTATCCGAGGAAGAGTTATATGACTTTTCTCTTAAACTAGCAGAAAAAATGGCTAGCAAAAGTGGACCATCTATAAAAGTGATTATGAAATTAATTCCATTTGCGTACACAAGCCAGTTTGAACAAGGCATGGATACGGAAGCAAAGGAATTTGGAAAGATCTTTGGAAACGAGGATGCGAAAGAAGGCATTCAAGCCTTTATCAATAAAAGAAAGCCAAATTTTATAGACAAATAGAATTGGGGAGGTAATTGAATGAATATCTATGTTTTATTAAAGCGCACTTTTGATACAGAAGAAAAAATTACTGTATCTGGAGGAAAAATTGATGAAGAGGGTGCAGAGTTCATCATTAACCCTTATGATGAGTACGCTGTTGAGGAAGCTATTGTCCTTCGAGATGAGCATGGAGGAGAGGTTACTATAGTTTCTGTAGGGGGAGAAGACGCTGAAAAGCAATTAAGAACAGCCTTAGCAATGGGGGCTGATAAAGCAGCGCTTATTAATATTGAAGATGATCTTGAGGCAGTGGATCAATACTCAACTTCAAAAATCCTACAAGCTTATTTTGAGGATAAGGAAGTAGATCTTATTTTAGCAGGAAATGTAGCGATAGATAATGCCTCCGGTCAAGTAGGTCCCAGATTAGCTGAACTTTTGGATATACCTTATGTAACTACAATTACAGATATCAAGATAGATGGTTCAACAGTTTATATTGATCGTGACATTGAAGGTGATGTTGAAAAGGTAGAAACCTCTTTGCCATTACTTGTGACATGTCAGCAAGGTCTTAATGAGCCTAGGTATCCTTCTTTACCGGGTATCATGAAAGCGAAGAAAAAACCTTTAGAAGAATTAGAGTTAGATGACTTAGATTTAGATGAAGATGATGTAGAGCCAAAAACAAAAACTTTAGAAATTTTCCTTCCACCTGAAAAGGGAGCAGGTAAAGTATTAGAAGGAGAATTGAATGATCAAGTAAAAGAGCTTGTTAGTCTGTTACGTAATGAGGCAAAGGTGCTTTAATAACTTCTATAGAGGAAGGGGAATGGATGATGAATAAATTTTTAGTCCTAGGTGAACTTCGTGATGGCTCACTTAGAAATGTTTCTTTTGAGGCAATTGGTGCAGTTAAAAAAATAAATGAAAATGCTGAAATTGTTGGGGTTATATGTGGAGAAGGAGATTTAAATGAAACTGCCAATGAAATGATCTATTACGGAGCAACTCGTGCTATTACTCTTTCCAATGATGCTCTGAAAACGTATACATCTGAAGGTTATACCCAAGCTTTACTTTCTGTTATTGACTCTGAAAATCCTGATGGGATTATTTTAGGTCATACAGCTGTTGGTAAAGACTTGTCTCCTAAGGTTGCAGGTAAACTTGATATAGGGCTAATTTCTGATGTGACAGATGTAGAGGTCGTCGGGGACCAGGTTGTGTTTACGAGACCAATATATTCTGGTAAGGCTTTTGAAAAGAAAATTATAACAGATGGTTTATTATTTGCGACTATTAGACCAAATAATATTGCTCCATTAGAAAGAGACGAAAGTCGTAACGGCGATATTGACCAACAGGAAGTAGAAATCAAAGATCTTCGTACGGTGATCAAAGATATTTTAAGAAAAACTTCTGAAGGAGTGGATTTATCAGAAGCTAAAGTCATTATCGCAGGTGGTCGAGGGGTGAAAAGTAAAGAAGGCTTCGAGCCACTACAGGAATTAGCAGATGCTTTAGGTGGGGCAGTTGGTGCTTCTCGTGGGGCTTGTGATGCTGATTACTGTGATTATTCCCTTCAAATCGGTCAAACGGGAAAGGTTGTTACGCCTGATTTATACATTGCTTGTGGAATTTCAGGGGCTATCCAGCATTTGGCAGGTATGTCTAACTCAAAAGTTATTGTAGCAATAAATAAGGACCCAGAAGCTAATATTTTTAATGTAGCTGACTATGGGATTGTAGGAGACTTATTTGAAGTTGTACCTATGCTTACGGAAGAAATTAAAAAAATGAAAGTAAATGCATAAAAAGAAAAGGCACCGGTCTTATCGGCGCCTTTTCTTTTTATGAACGAATCAAATTAGGTTACGTGGTAACAATATACACAAACAAAATATTCGCACCCTTAATGACGAAATGATATACTTTAAAAGAGTTAAATGGAATTGTAAGAAGGAGGAATAAGAGAATGGCAATTGTAGCAGCTACTGATCAAACCTTTTCTGAAGAAACAGGCGGCGGACTCGTTCTAGCTGACTTTTGGGCACCTTGGTGTGGTCCATGTAAGATGATTGCTCCAGTTTTAGAAGAAATAGATTCTGAAATGAGTGGTAAAGTTAAAATTGTAAAGCTTGATGTAGATGAAAATCAAGAAACAGCTAGTAAATTTGGAGTTATGAGTATTCCGACGTTGCTCTTTTTTAAGGGTGGAAATGTAGTAGAACAAGTGGTTGGTTTCCAACCAAAAGAAGCATTAGTTGAGCTTATTAATAAGCACGCATAAGTTTTGCGTTAAAGACAGCCGTTCAATGGCTGTCTTTTTTACAAGATAAGAAAATTTGTCTAGCTCCAGCGAACAAGCTTCATCGAGTAATCTTCGGAGTTTTTGCCCCGAGTAATCGCACAAAGGAAAGCTACGTAGAGCTACTTCATAGAAACAAGTGCTTTTCTTGTTTCGAAGGGCGCTTGCGCTTTTCTTATACTATCAGAATTTATAACTTTAGTCGGTTGATAGTATAAGTAAAACTGTGTCTTTCGCCATTCAGACTTGCACTCCAGAGTATAAGGGCTTCTAAGAAAGCAAAATACACTTTCGCGAATCCTTTTAACGATAAACCAAGTTATTCTAGCTATTAAAGTTGTCCTTCGGTTCTTTTTGAAAACAGGTTATAATAGACGGAAGGAGGGAGTGAGAGGATTGAAGGAGCATCTAAGATCTAAGTTAGCTGTTCTCCCAGATCAACCAGGTTGTTACTTAATGAAAGATCATAAAGGAACAGTTATTTATGTAGGAAAAGCAAAAATTTTAAAGAATCGAGTTCGCTCTTATTTTACTGGAGCTCATGATGGGAAAACTTTACGTCTTGTGCAAGAGATAGACGATTTCGAATATATTGTAACCTCCTCTGAAATGGAAGCTCTTATCCTTGAAATGAACTTAATTAAAAAATATGATCCGAAATACAATGTACTACTCAAGGATGACAAGACCTATCCATATATTAAAATCACGGCAGAGGAACAACCAAGATTGCTGGTCACACGCCAAGTGAAAAGAGATAAAGGGAAATATTTCGGCCCTTATCCTAACGTATATGCTGCAAGAGAGACAAAAAAACTACTCGATCGATTATATCCATTAAGAAAGTGCTCTACAATGCCTGAGCGGGTTTGCCTGTACTATCATATGAAACAATGCTTGGCACCTTGTGTGAATAACATATCTAAAGAAACGAATCGGCAAATTGCACAAGAAATTAGCCGATTTTTAAATGGTGGACATAAGCAGGTTAAAGAAGATTTATCAAAAAAAATGCTCGAGGCGTCAGAGAATTTAGATTTTGAAAGAGCAAAGGAATATAGAGATCAGATACAACATATTGAATCTGTTATGGAACAGCAAAAAGTGACTATTAATGATCAAGTAGATCGTGATATTTTTGCCTACGCTATCGATAAAGGGTGGATGTGTGTTCAAGTCTTTTTTGTGAGAAGCGGAAAGCTGATTGAACGTGATGTGGCATTATTTCCTTTTTTTGATAGTCCGGAAGAGACATTTCATAGCTATATTGGACGGTTTTATATCCATCAGAATCACCCTAAACCATATGAAATCCATGTTCCGGTTGAAGCGGATCGCGAGTTATTGAATCGTGTGCTAGATGTTCAAGTCAAAACACCAATCAGAGGTAGAAATAAAGAACTTGTCCAATTGGCCAAGAAAAATGCACAGATAGCTTTAAAAGAAAAGTTTTTTCTTATTGAAAAGGATGAAGAGAGGACAATAAAAGCGGTAGAGCAGTTAGGAGATCATCTGCATATTGAGACTCCTCACCGAATTGAAGCCTTCGACAATTCGAATATTCAAGGAACTTCTCCTGTTTCAGCAATGGTGGTTTTTATTGATGGACGCCCTAACAAAAAGGAGTATCGTAAATACAAAGTAAAGACAGTAAAAGGCCCTGATGATTACGAAACGATGCGCGAAGTTATTCGCAGGCGCTACCAAAGGGTATTAAAAGAAAACTTACCTTTACCTGACCTTGTATTGATTGATGGAGGAAAAGGGCAAATGAAAGCTGCTACAGAGGTATTAGAGGATGAACTGAGTTTAGATATCCCTGTCTGTGGACTTGCCAAGGATGATAAACACCGGACAAGTGAATTATTGTACGGATCTCCACCCGCTGTTGTGGAACTTTCAAGAAAATCTCAAGCTTTTTATTTAGTTCAACGGATTCAAGATGAGGTGCATCGTTTTGCTATTTCCTTTCACCGACAAGTTCGTGGAAAAGGAACGATTCAATCCAAATTGGACCAAATACCAGGAGTAGGAGAAAAACGGAGAAGAATGCTCCTACGACATTTTGGTTCACTTAAGAAAATTAAAGAATCCGATGTGAAGGATTTAACGGCAGCTGGGATTCCCCAACAAGTTGCAGAAAGCATTTTAGAATATCTAAGTAAATCACAAGAAAATATAGATCTAAAGGATTAATAAAAAGATGATTCCTCGGGCTTGAGGAATCATCTTTTTTACAAGATAAGAAGATACCAGCGAAAAAGCTTCCTAGAATAATCTTCGAAGCTTTTGCCCCGAGTAATCGCACAAAGGAAAGCTACATAGCGCTACTTCACAGAAACAAGAGCTTTTCTTGTTTCGAGGGGAAGCCTATCGACTAGAGTCGGTTCCCTCCTCTCCATCGATAAGTCAACATCGATGAAGGAGGTTCGGTTAAAACCGCGACATCGTGTTGGGACTGCGATTACTTGTCCCACCGAAATGATTTGCAACGCCTACGTGACCCACATCCTGTGGGCCTCACCGCCTTACGTCAATGATCAAGGGCGCTTGCGCTTTTCTTAATTGTTTTCTCTTTTGCTCGCATATGTTCTAGTGCACGTGGTGGTTGCTAGCACTTAAATGAAAAAGTAGGCAGGCAATTTGAAAAGGTGAGGTTATTGGGGCTTACTGTTTCCCAGTACTTGTCTCTGCTTGCCCTACTTACTTTCTAACTCTCAACTAACACTTCAAAGACTACAGTGTTCTTATTTTTTACCTCAAAGTTAGCTTCTGTTTGTCTGCCGGTAATTAATCGGATCTGCTCAGCAATAAATCCACATTCTAAACGATAATTTATTGGCTGTTCATAATTATTACGGACATCAATAATAGGACCTGTCAGTTCGTAAGAATAAAGAGTCTTTTTTTCTTTTAACAACTTCAAGTCTCCCCATCCTACTTGTTTAAAAAAATACGGAAGCTCATCTAAAATGTTTAGTGGAAATTTTCTTGCTAAATTTTTCCCCATATAATACAAGATCTTATTTGCGTCTTGTCCTAAGAGATCAGGTAATGCGATATGTCTTAGAAGCTCATGACCAGCTAAGGGCCCAGTGATTCCTGATAATTGATATAAGTCAAAGGTACGTTTTTCTTTTTTCATGTAATCAGCCTCATCCCTTTCTGTTTCTATTTTCTATTGTTTGCGGGATCTTGTGAACCTCTCCAACTAATTGCTTACCAATTTGATGGAGCATCCCTTATCTTGAATACAGTACAAAACAAGCACGATTAAGCCCCCTCGGTGACTTCATTGCCTGATGAAGACTAATTAACGAAGATAAAGTTTGAGATGTTCTTTTTGCCAATACAGGAACTTTTGCCTACAAGGACAACCGTGAATTTTCAGACATGGATTTTTGATATGCTCGAATAAAATAACGAGCTGCTATATTATAACTTGCTGACAGATCAGCATGATAGATCTTTCCCGTAATGAAAGTGGCAAGGTCTTTTTTACAAGATATTTGTTTCTGTAACCATTAATCGACCCAACCAGATGGATGTTATACTTTACGCAATTTATTCGTTAATCGAAACAAACGGTCTTTTTCTTTTTCTTCGTTATAAATGAATAGGGTTTCATCAAAAATATGAGAATGATTGGTAATTTTATGGCCTAGTGTTTTTGCGACTTCCATCATTAACCCCCATTACCAAAACATATGTTCTATGACGAAGTATACCATATAGATGTTTTAGTTGTAAACGTAAAAAGATATGACTGATGACAAAAAGAATCGGCATGCTTATTACAAGTTAACGTACCACTTAGTTGTAGTGACGAAATATAGGCATAAATGTATTTTTGAAGACATAATGAATAGATGGAAACAAATCACACTAGAATTATTTAAAAAGTGGGATTGTGAACTTCTCGAAATGAATGGAGAATCAGATCATGTAGACCTGCTATTTGACGCACCGACTCAGAATAATCTAGCAAACACGATCAACACAGGTATAAAACAGTCACCTCTCGTAATGTAAGAAAAGAGTTCCCGAAGGAACTTGAAAAATATTATTGGAAATCTTATTTCTGGAGTAGAAGTTATATGATTTTAACCACACGCGGATCAACAATTGACGTAATTAAAAATATAGAAAAGCAAGGTGAGTAAGACCTTAGCGCCTAACCCCCACTAAATCAAGATTTTGAAGGGGAATGAAGCGCTGATTTTTTGTTTAATCTTTCATTCCTCTTTTTTCTCATGATTTTTTTGAAAATGAAATGAATTTTCAAAAAAATGCGAAAGCATAAACTATTGACACTTGATTTCTTGACGCTTTTTAAGGATAGAAGTACAATAAATGTGTTACAAAATATCCATTTGTCGAGATAATAAAAAGCAGTATAAAAGTGTTGGAAACCTATCCCAACTTTTTTTATTGAAATTAAAGCGCTTTTATTATTTTGAAATAATGGGGGGAGAAAGATTTTTCAAATCATGAGGGGGGTAACAGATGGCTCAAGATCGTGAATTTCAAATGCGTAGGCTCCATTCTTTGCTAGGGGTAATTCCAATTGGAATATTTTTAGTCCAACATCTAGTGGTCAATAATTTTGCTACTAGAGGACCAGAGGCATTTAATGCGGCTGCTGGTTTTATGGAAAGTTTACCTTTTAGGTATTTCTTAGAAGTATTTATTATCTTTTTACCATTATTGTACCATGCGATCTATGGGGTGTACATTGCATTAACAGCTAAAAACAATTTAAGTAGGTATGGTTTCTTTAGAAACTGGATGTTTTATTTGCAACGCCTAACAGGAATCATAACTCTTATATTTGTAGTATGGCATGTCTGGGGAACGCGTATTGCAATTGGGTTAGGGAGAGCGGAATTAGACTATTCCTTAATGGCTGACATTTTTTCTAGTCCGTTTATGCTTGTGTTTTACATAGTTGGGGTCGTTTCTACAATTTTCCACTTTTCGAATGGACTTTGGTCATTTCTTGTTAGCTGGGGAATCGCGCAATCTCCACGTTCGCAACTATATGCAACTTATTTTTCAATGATAGTCTTTGTTTTACTGACATATGTCGGACTAACAGCTATTTTTGCCTTTGTATAAAATGATTGAACTAATAATGTAGGCAGTTATAAATAGGGGAGTGAGTAGTATGAGTAACCGTAATATCGTTATCGTCGGTGGTGGTCTTGCAGGTTTAATGGCTGCAATCAAAGTTGCTGAAGCTGGCGCACATGTTGATTTGTTATCAATTGTTCCTGTAAAGCGTTCTCACTCTGTATGTGCCCAAGGTGGAATTAACGGAGCGGTAAATACAAAAGGAGAAGGGGATTCTCCATGGGAACACTTAGACGATACAGTTTATGGTGGAGACTTCTTAGCGAATCAACCACCTGTTAAAGCAATGTGTGAAGCTGCACCAAGTATTATTCATATGTTGGACCGTATGGGGGTTATGTTTAATCGTACACCGGAAGGACTCTTAGATTTTAGAAGATTCGGAGGTACTCAACATCACCGTACAGCATTTGCTGGTGCTACGACTGGGCAGCAATTGTTGTATGCATTAGATGAACAGGTTCGTCGTTATGAAGTGGAAGGACTTGTTACGAAATATGAAGGATGGGAATTCTTATCTGCTGTAATTGATGAAGAAGGTGTGGGGCGAGGAGTTGTTGCTCAAAACCTTTACTCTCATGAAATAAAAGCATTTAAGGCAGACGCCACAATTATTGCTTCTGGCGGTCCTGGAATTATTTTTGGAAAATCAACGAACTCTGTTATTAACACAGGTTCTGCTGCTTCGGCTTTATATCAGCAAGGGGTACACTATGCAAATGGAGAGTTTATTCAAATTCATCCAACAGCAATTCCAGGTGACGATAAATTACGTTTAATGAGTGAATCTGCACGTGGAGAAGGTGGACGTGTATGGACTTATAAAGATGGGGAGCCTTGGTACTTCCTAGAGGAGAAATATCCAGCCTATGGAAACCTTGTTCCAAGGGATATAGCAACTCGTGAAATCTTTGATGTATGTGTCAATCAAAAACTTGGAATTAATGGAGAGAACATGGTCTATCTTGACCTTTCTCATAAAGATCCGAAAGAATTGGATATAAAGCTTGGTGGAATTATTGAAATTTATGAGAAGTTTATGGGGGATGACCCACGTAAGGTACCAATGAAAATTTTCCCTGCCGTTCACTATTCTATGGGAGGACTTTGGGTAGATTTTGACCAAATGACGAATATACCAGGAATTTTGGCAGCAGGTGAATGTGACTATTCACAACATGGGGCTAACCGTCTGGGTGCTAACTCTCTTCTTTCATCTATTTATGGAGGAATGGTTGCAGGACCTAATGCTATTAAATATATCGATGGTTTAGAAAAATCTGCGGAAGACATAAGTGATAGCATCTTTGATAAGCAACTTCAATATGAGCAAGAAAAGTTTGATCGTATTTTGGCGATGGATGGTGATGAGAACGCCTATGTTATCCATAAAGAGCTTGGAGAATGGATGACAGATAACGTTACTGTTGTTCGTGAAAATTCTAAGTTGTTACAGACCGATGAAAAGATACAAGAACTATTAGAACGATTTGAAAAAATTAATGTAAATGACACAATGAGGTGGAGTAACCAAGGGGCTATGTTTGTTCGTCAATTGGAAAACATGCTTCATCTAGCACGTGTTATTACGATTGGTGCATATAACCGTAACGAGAGTCGTGGAGCTCACTATAAACCAGAGTTTCCAGACCGTAACGATGACGAATGGTTGAAGACAACTATTGCAACCTTTGATCCTGAAAATAAAGCTCCTGTTTTCACATATGAAGATGTGGATGTCTCCTTAATAAAGCCTCGTAAACGAGACTATACGAAGAAAAAAGGGGGTAAATAAACATGAGTGAAAAGAAAGTAATAACCCTCATGATTCAAAGGCAGGATAATCCCGAATCAGCTCCGTATGAGGAAACGTTTGAAGTTCCATATAGAGAAAATATGAATGTCATATCTGCTTTAATGGAAATTCGTAGAAATCCTGTAAACAGTAAAGGGGAGAAAACCACCCCTGTATTTTGGGATATGAACTGTTTAGAGGAAGTTTGTGGAGCCTGTTCTATGGTTATTAATGGGAAAGCTCGTCAATCTTGTACTGCTTTAGTCGATCAATTGGAACAACCAATCCGCCTTGAGCCAATGAGAACATTCCCGGTTCAGCGTGACCTAGCCGTAGACCGTAGTAGAATGTTTGATTCATTGAAAAAAGTAAAAGCATGGATTCCTATTGATGGAACTTATGATTTAGGACCTGGGCCAAGAATGCCAGAAACAAAAAGACAATGGGCTTACGAATTGTCTAAATGTATGACATGTGGGGTCTGCTTAGAAGCTTGTCCAAATGTAAATAGTAAATCAGATTTTATTGGACCACAGTCTCTTTCTCAAGTTCGTTTATTTAATGCACATCCAACTGGAGAAATGAATAAAGCGGAACGTCTTCAAACCATTATGGGAGATGGAGGACTAGCTAATTGTGGAAATTCACAAAACTGTGTTCAATCATGTCCAAAAGGTATTCCTTTAACGACATCTATTGCTGCTCTAAATAGAGATGCAAGTATTCAATCATTTAGAAATTTCTTTGGAAGTGATCGATAAAATATTTGGATCCCCGTGATTGTGTTCACGGGGATCTTTTTAAAAGATAAAGTATAAAATTCGTCTAGCTCCAGCGCCCTATCGACTAGAGACGGTTCCCTCCTCTCCATCGATAAGTCAACATCGATGATGGAGGTTCGGTTAAAAACGCGACATCCGATTACTAGGCCCACCGAAAACATTTGTCGCAACACCGAACTGACTCGCAGGATGCGAGCCCTCGTGAACCGTGTTTCCTTTGGGCCTACACGATGTAGGTCACCACACGATGTGACGGCTTTAGCCGACGATCCTTAATATCGATGAGGTCCACCGCCTTACGTCGATGATCAAGGGCGCTTGCGCTTTTCTTATGCTAAAACAGTAAAAAGTCTTTTGAAAAAGTGTAACAGTATCTTAATCTTTCTCATAGTATACAATGACTAAATAACTACCCTTCTCCATGCAGCTTTCAATAGCAAGGAGGGTTTAGCCTTTGAAAGACGGAGACTATAAGCAGAAGCAACTATTAACCAAAAGAGAGAAAGAGGTCTTTGAATTGCTTGTTCAAGACAAGACGACGAAAGATATTGCACAAGAACTATTTATTTCAGAAAAGACCGTCCGAAACCATATTTCAAATGCGATACAGAAGTTAGGTGTAAAGGGGCGCTCGCAGGCAGTTGTGGAGCTTCTGCGCATGGGAGAACTTACACTGTAAGAAGGTCTAGCTTATGATATGATGTTTCGCTTCAGTCGTCGAAGGTCTACATTTAAAAATCCTTTGCACGTATGCAAAGGATTTTTTCCTTTTGAAAGTTTTTATCTAAATAAACAACCTCTTATATTTCTATAAGGAAAAAAAGTTGCAATTTATGCTTAAAAAAGCAACAATAAAGTCATATCCTACTGGAGGTGTCAGTGTTGAATCCAACAATTAAGGAATCAGATACAATTATCGAAATAGAAAAGAATCTACGTTCTATTTCTTCTATGATAAAACAGAATGGTAGGGAAATTTTGCAAAATTACCCTATCACACCTCCACAGTTTGTTGCTCTTCAATGGCTATTGGAGTATGGGGCAATGACTATCGGTGATTTATCTCAAAAAATGTATTTTGCATATAGCACTACTACTGATCTAGTAGATAGAATGGAAAAAAACGAACTTGTAATGAGAAAGAAAGATTCTAAAGATCGAAGAGTAGTCCAAATACATCTTTTAGAAAAAGGGAAAAAGATCATTCAAGAAGTTGTGGCTAAAAGACAGGAATACCTAACAACTATTCTTGAAGGTTTTTCAGAAGAGGAAACAAGGAATATCCAAGACATACTTTCAAAACTCCAAAGAGAGATGGAGAAAGGGACATAATTTATATAATAAAGAAAAGGCTGGTTATACAAGAGACATTCACCGCTCTTGTATAACCAGCCTTTTTTTGATTTTTATGAACAGGTTAATCAAAGATTAAAAAGATTTGTGCTTCATAAAGGTGATGAGGAATATTTTTATTCCCTCTCTTACGCAATCTGTAAATTTTTTTATAGAAGCTTGGTCTATTTTTTTAGATAACTCGTATACATGATAGTACAAACCATCTTTGGGAGGGAAAGAAATGCAAAAAAAGATATGGATTGGATTCGCGAGCTTGGTCTTAAGCTTACTCTTATTGACCGGGTGTGGATTTGAGGGGGAAGAAGGATTGGAAAACATGGATCCACCTCAAGGAAATGTGAACAATGGTGCTGAAGATACAGAAAACAACAATAATAATACAGGGGACAATGACGGTGATGTGGAGGGAGAGTCATTAAATGACGTGATGAGAACCCTCTATTTAATTGATTCAAACGGATTGGTAGTACCTCAATCCCTTCCCCTTCCATTAGACGAATCTAAAGCTGTAGCAAAGCAATCTTTAGAATATTTGGTGAAAGGTGGACCTGTCACCGCCTTATTACCAAATGGATTTGAAGCGGTGCTGCCAGCTGGAACTGAAATTAACGGCGTGAATTTAAAAGAAGATGGAACTCTAGTCGTAGATTTTTCTAATGAATTTGGTGAGTATCGTGCAGAAGACGAACTGGCAATTCTACAGGCGGTAACTCATACTCTTACGCAGTTTGACACTGTCAAACAAGTCAAACTTCAGATTAATGGATATGATCTTGAAGCAATGCCGGTAAATAATACACCAATTTCAAAAGGACTTTCAAAAACTAGTGGAATTAACATCCATTCAGAGGATGTTACAAATTTAGTGGGTAGTGAAGCAGTGACTGTTTATTATCCAGCTCAAAATGGGGCTTCCATGTATTACGTACCAGTGACCACACATGTAGAAGAGAAAGAAAACATCTATGCTTCCATCGTAGAAAAATTAATTGCAGGGCCTGGATTAAACTTACCATTACTAAATGTCTTTAATGATGGAGTTAAGCTTGTTGAGGAACCATCATACAACGATGGTATTGTTGGATTAACTTTCAATGAATCCATTTTAAATCTTTATGATGAACCTTCGATTGCGGAAGAAGTCGTAGAAACTCTTGTTCTTTCCTTGACTGAACAACCAGGTGTAGAAGGTGTTCAAATTGAAGTGGAAAATATGGAAAGCACGGAGTTTGCTGATGGTGTCGATCTTTCTAAGCCTGTAACAAGACCAGTGATGATCAATACAGGGAGTTATTAAATCCTATTCTTCAGAAGACAGTTCATTGAGCTGTCTTCTTTTTTAAATTGCATGAAAGCATAAAATCTGTCTAGCTTCAGCGGAAAAGTTTTATTGAGTCATTTTCTCAGTTTTTGTTCCGAGAGAAAAAGGCATAACTTTTCGAGGATGTAGGTCAAGCTAACGAAAGCGGACGATGTGGAAATTTCAGCCGACGATCCTTGTTCACGATTTCAGGCCACCTCCTTACTTCGATGGCCACAAGAAATACTTCTGAGAATTTACTTCGTAGAAACAAGTGCTTTTCTTGTTTCGAAGGGCGCTTGCGCTTTACTTATTTTTTCGTTGGAAATGCTTAGTTGGTGACCAAAATTAATTTTTTAAACGTGGTTAACATAATACAATTGGAAATTCGTTCTTTTTTTTGGTAAGTTATGTGTAGTGATAAAAGTAATTCATAGATTTAGACGTTTGAAGGAGGAAAATACATATGCGAAGTGATGGCCGTTTTGTTCATGATATTAGAAATGTCCATATAGAAACTCATTATTTAAAGCATCCAGAAGGCTCTGTACTCATACATATGGGAGACACAAAAGTAATTTGTAATGCCACTATTGAAGAGCGGGTTCCACCATTTTTAAGAGGTGGTGGAAAAGGATGGGTCACTGCTGAATACTCTATGCTACCTAGAGCTACTGAAACGAGGAATATACGCGAATCATCCAAAGGAAAAGTTTCAGGAAGAACGATGGAGATACAGCGTTTAATTGGAAGAGCATTAAGGTCTGTCGTTGATCTTGAAAAGTTAGGGGAAAGAACAATCTGGATTGATTGTGATGTGATCCAAGCAGATGGCGGGACTAGAACTGCATCTATAACAGGGGCCTTTGTTGCCTTGGTTCTTGCTGCTGCTAAAAAGCTAGAGGATGGGACTATTTCTGAATGGCCAATAAAGGATTATCTTGCAGCTGTTTCTGTAGGAATTTTATCAGAAGGAACGGCTGTTGTTGATCTATGTTATGAAGAAGATAGTCAAGCCAACGTAGATATGAATATTGTAATGACGGGAAGTGGAGAATTTGTTGAAATCCAGGGAACAGGTGAAGAGGCAACTTTTTCCCAAACACAGCTTCAAGAAATGTTAGAACTAGCGAATAATGGAATAAAAGAACTTTTTGAAAAACAAAAGGAAGCTTTTGGTTCAGAGCTTCAAGAGAAAATGATTTAAGAAGGTGCAAGTGAATGAATAAGCTAGTACTAGGTACTAAAAACCAAGGCAAGATTAAAGAGTTAAAGTCTCTATTTACTTCTTTTGGTATAGACGCGATAAGCATTTCAGAGATAGAAGGTCTACCAGACATTGAAGAAACAGGAAAATCTTTTGAAGAAAATGCAGCTCTTAAAGCGGAAGGTATTATGAGACATACAGGACTGCCAGCGTTAGCAGATGATTCTGGCCTAGAGGTTGATGCACTAAATGGGGAACCAGGAATTTTTTCTGCCCGGTATGCTGGCAGTGAAAAGGATGATCAAAAAAACATAGACAAGCTTCTACAAGAATTAAAAGATGTTCCCGCAGAAAAACGTCAAGCAAGGTTTGTGTGTGTAATTGCTGTTAGTTTCCCTAACGAAGAAACTCTATTAAGAAGCGGGACCTGTGAAGGAATGATTGCCTTTGAGCAAAAAGGGGATCATGGATTTGGTTATGATCCTGTTTTTTATCTACCAGATTTAAATAAAACAATGGCTGAATTAACTCCTGAAGAGAAGAACAAGATCAGTCATAGAAGCCGTGCACTACAAAAGGTGGCACAATGGTTTGAATCTAGGGGAGAAGGAAGATGACAAGTTTTTTAGTTATGAGTGATACACATGGTTTAACCAATGAAATTGAAAAGATAAAGAAACGTCATTCTTTCGATTTTTTGATTCATTGCGGAGATTCGGAATTAGACTTTCGTTCAAAGGAAATGGAAGGGTTTCTTAAAGTGAGAGGAAATTGTGACTTTGACTCCAATTATCCCAATGAAGTGATAGAAGAAGTGGACGGTTTAAAGCTATTTGTCACCCATGGGCATCTGTTTAACATAAAATCTAGTCCATTGGCATTGTCCTATCGGGGAGACGAGGTGCAAGCTAAGTTAATATGCTTTGGTCATACTCATATTGCTGGATCTGAGTGGATTGATGGGAAAGTATTTTTAAATCCGGGAAGTGTACGTCTTCCAAGAGGAAAGTACCCGGCATCATATTCAGTATTATACTGGGATAATAGTGGTAGGGAACTGAATGTTGAGTTTAGGGATTTGGAAGGTAATTTAATTGAGGGATTAAGTGAAGTTTATAAGTTATAACTATTTAGGACTTCTTCTTGTTAGAAGGAGTCCTTTTATAAAGAATTTTTATGATTTTTTTCTTGTAAGTTTATTTAAATTAGTTTATTATAATAATGCTGTTGAAATTTCTTCTTTTAATTTAGGTTGACAAAGAATCCTATAAATTATATAATGATTTTTGTCTCTCCAAGAAGATTGATGATCTTAATTATAAAATGCGGGTGTAGTTACGAGCGATTACTTTTTATGAATTAGCTGCGAGTTGCTCCGAAGTACCCATCATCAGTGAATATGCTAGAAGATGCAAAGACATTGAAATTGCGTGAGTAATTTAAAATAAATAACTAATAAAATGCGGGTGTAGTTTAGTGGTAAAACCTCAGCCTTCCAAGCTGATGTCGTGGGTTCGATTCCCATCACCCGCTCCAACAAGCAAAACAACACTGAAAAAGCAACAAGTTGTCCCAAAGCATCCATCATCTTGAATAAGCTAGAAGATGCAGGGACAGGAATAAACAAATTAACTATAGATGTCCCAGTAGCTCAGCAACAAGCAAAACAACACTGAATAAGCAACAAGTTGTCCCGAAGCATCCATCATCTTGAATAAGCTAGAAGATGCAGGGACAGGAATAAACAAATTAACTATAGATGTCCCAGTAGCTCAGCAACAAGCAAAACAACACTGAATAAGCAACAAGTTGTCCCGAAGCATCCATCATCTTGAATAAGCTAGAAGATGCAGGGACAGGAATAAACAAATTAACTATAGATGTCCCAGTAGCTCAGCAACAAGCAAAACAACACTGAATAAGCAACAAGTTGTCCCGAAGCATCCATCATCTTGAATAAGCTAGAAGATGCAGGGACAGGAATAAACAAATTAACTATAGATGTCCCAGTAGCTCAGCAACAAGCAAAACAACACTGAATAAGCAACAAGTTGTCCCGAAGCATCCATCATCTTGAATAAGCTAGAAGATGCAGGGACAGGAATAAACAAATTAACTATAGATGTCCCAGTAGCTCAGCAACAAGCAAAACATCACTGAATAAGCAACAAGTTGTCCCGAAGCATCCATCATCTTGAATAAGCTAGAAGATGCAGGGACAGGAATAAACAAATTAACTATAGATGTCCCAGTAGCTCAGCAGGATAGAGCAACGGCCTTCTAAGCCGTCGGTCGGGAGTTCGAATCTCTCCTGGGACGCCATTACATAACAGTTTAACCCTTGATATGACAGGGGTTTTGACAGATAAGGGATGCTAACACAGATTAGAACACTGTGGGAGCATCTCTTTTTTTGTCCCTACAATATCTATGCAAAGTTCTACTACCTCCAACTTAAATGTAATGGAGGAGTTAGGATGACTAAGAAAAAAGGTATCTTTGATGTAAATGCAGATATTAACCTTTTTAATCAAGGAAAGGGAACAGCTGTAGAAGAAAAACTCTTAGGTGGTACAGCAAAAGGAACAGCATCAACTAAGAAAGATGGCAGAGACTTAGACAGTGTAATGGATATAATTATTCAGCAGATGAAAGTAAGTGGATACAGAGAAAGAACTATTACTGACTATATCAGGTATATGACACAGTTTAGAAAAATCACAAATGTAGAATACCTTGAGGAAATTACCACAGACACTATTTATTTATGGCTTGATTCAATGCAAGTATCAAATCAGACTAAATTAACAAGGTTAAAATGTCTTAAGGCAATACTAGGAAAGTGTTTCAATAATGGATGGTTTGGCTCAAAGTTCTGGCATGGCATCAACATTAAGGTTGATAAGAAGGTTAAAAAGGGTGCTAAAAAAGATGATGTAATGGTTTTATTGTCTTTGTTAGACTTGAATACCTTTATTGGGTTAAGAGATGCTGTGGCAGTTTTAACTCTTTATAAGACAGGAGTAAGAATTAACACACTAGGGCAACTCCAAGAAAGACATATTGACTTTGAGAATAAATTGCTCTGTATGGATGGCACAATCTTGAAAAACCACAAGGTTCTAAAATTACCTGTTGATGATGAACTTATACATTTGTTAAAAATACTAATACAGCAAAATGATAAAATTAGAGCATATTATGGGGAAAAGAATTCTTATTTGTTCATTACTTGCAAAGGTACTTCCCTTAATACCAAGTCCACCAACAATGCAATCTCAAAACAGTTAAACAAATATGCTAAAAAGTATGATCTGCACAATATTAATCCTCATGCTCTGAGAAGGGGTTATGCAAAGAGTCTGTTAGAGAAAGGAGCAAATCTTGCTTTAATCTCCAAAGCTCTAGGACATTCAAATCTAGGGGTTACAACTCAATATTTAGATATAGATGTGGATGAGGTTGCAGATAATCTAAGGGATTTTTTATAAGTAAGTATCCTCCTGCTGTTTAAGCAGGGGGTTTTCTTGTGATTAAATACAAAAGACAGAGCAATCATGCCCTGCCAACTTGTTTAGATTTGTTCTCCATGAAAAGTTACATATACCAAATTAATTCTTTTTTCATCTGTTTCCCTTGCTTAGTTTTCTTATCTATAACCTGCCATTTACCATCTTTCTTTTCCACTGTATAAACTACATTTGTTCCATCTGCTCTTTTAAAGAGTATAAATCCTTTGTTATCTTTAATATAAGTGACTGGATCAATTACATTTTTATATGGTGCTTTAGTTTCAGGATTTAGAATGTTAACTATTATGTTTTCTACAATGTCTAAAAGTGGCTTATAATCTTTTTGTACTTCTGCTTTATAAAACAATTGGTCATAGGTATATTGTTCATATGTGTTCAAGTCTAGATTGAATGAGTTTTTTATATCTGTAATTGCATCCTGATAAAATTTTTCAACTATTTTTTCCTCTTTGTCTCCTTGATGAATAAAATTAATTGTTTCTATACCAGAAGGAGTTACTTGAAAGGTTATTGTTTCTTTTCCATAAGGAGGGTTATGAGCATGTTCAAAGGTCTCAACTAGAACTTTAACTTCAAAACCAAACCCTCCCTCACTTTCCCTATTAATTGACAGTATTTCTACATCATATAAACCATATTGCTTCATGTATCCATAATAATTTATTATCTCTTTACTTATATGTGGAGAAAGTGCAGTAAGCAATGTATCATTTAGCAATTTATTATCTAAGCTATTTTGAGCTGCTTGTATCTTATAAGGTTGCATAAGAAAGAAAAATAACATAACTGAAATAACTAAAACATGTTTCTTCCTCACTTTGTCTAGCTCCTCTCAATTAATTAATTGTTTTTATTGTTACCATTCATAATGCAACTATTAAATTTACTCTAATTGGAATTTATTTACATTGAAAAGTATTTTTACTGTAGGTATCTTTGACAGCCTTCTCTCCCTCCTCAATACCCCCTAGTCCCCCCTGTACCCCCCTTTTGGCATCTAGTGTCTATTTAGACTCTACCTTAATTAGACAAAATGACTACTCTGAATTATACTGAGTTTCTAGTGTCTATTTTAAATGTCTATTTAATAATCTGCATAAATCAGGAGGATACATATATGGCTAAACAGTATGGATATGCAAGAGTTTCAACAGCAGAGCAAAGTCTTGAGGTACAGATACAGGCTTTAAAAGAGGCTGGAGTATCTGAGATTTTTAAAGATAAAGCTACAGGTAGAAATACTAAAAGGGATGGCTTACAATCTCTCCTGAGTATTCTAGATGTTGGAGATACCCTTGTAATAACAAAGTTAGATAGAATAGCTAGGAATGTTAAGGAAGGCATACAGCTTATAGATGAATTAGCAGAAAAGGGAATAAAGCTCCATGTACTAAATATGGGATTGTTTGATGGTACAGCTACCTCAAAGCTCCTGAGGAATATACTGCTCTCTGTAGCTGAGTGGGAGAGAGAAATGATACTTGAGAGACAAAGAGAAGGCATTGCAGTAGCTAAGACTCAAGGTAAGTACAAGGGTAAGCCTAAGAAATACACAGATAAAAATCCTGCTCTAGTCCATGCTTTAGAGCTGTTTGCAAACAGAGCAACAAATGGTAAGACTGTAAAAGAAATATGTGAGATAACTAAAATTAGTAGAGCATCCCTGTACAATATAGCAAAAGAGAAGGGAATTATTTAAGAGCATCCAATGTGATTGCTCTTATTTTTTTTCTTTTTTTAGTGGTCTTTTTCCCTGATCTGTGGAAAATACAAACTTTAAATATTTTTATGAATTGAGATACTCTGCATTTCTTGGATGTTGCATGGTTAGAAACATTGATATAACAACATTCCTACTATATAGAAAATCCAAGACCAGCTTAACCACTCCTGTAACATGCCTTATTCAATTTTTTTACTTTATTCATTTTCTTCTCAAGTATGGCATTCCATTCCCCTAACATTACTCCTATTTATTTAATCCATAATTGAAAAGGAATTCCCCTACAAGCAGTCACAGTTCTGTATTGGATATCTAATGATAGTTTTGTGAACAGGTTGTTTAGTGTGAGAATGTATAGCCTGTCACAGCAAAATTTAATCATCTAAATACAGGTTGGAGGAAAGGGAATATCTTATGTCACAGTTTTCATTTCTCATCTAATTATAGTTATGGGCAGTCATTCAATTCTAACTGTCTAACATTTTAAGGGGGAATGTCTACTTAACACTAAAGAACTGAAAGAACTGAAAGACATGAAAGCAGAGAAAGATTTTAAAGGTTGTAAAGGATGGATAGTACAACTATTAAATACAACTTTGTATCAATATGAATAACAACAATATATTAACAACATTGAGAGGGGATTAATAAATGAGTACAGTTAAAGTAAAGGATAAAAAGAATATACCAAAAGAAATTATTCAGGAGGGAAAAGGTCTATTAGGTGAAAGGCTTTCTAACTCTGATATAGAACAAGTACCATTTGTTCATCTGTCAGTAAAAGAATCTTACAACTTTGAAACTGATGAAATTGATAAAAAGGTTTATCTATCATTGGATAAAGATTTTATAGCTCAGGGTGGCTTAACTAATCTACATCCATCAGCATTAAAAGTGTTGCTTGTTATTGCATCTCATACTGATAAGGATGGCTATGCTTGGATTTCTCAGGAGAGCATTGGAAAGTTAGTTGGACTTACTAGACAGCAAGTGGGATCAGTAATTCATAAGTTTTTGTTGAGCAATGTTTATCTTAATAAAAAGCTATTGGAGGCTATTAAACTAAAGAAAGGAGATGGTCAGGAATTTTATCTTTACCATCCAATTAACTGTTATCTAGATTATGAGGTTTACTCAGGAGATGATGAGCTTAATGGGGAGTATGAAGACTTAGAGGCTATTGAGATTGACTAACAATGTGGGTGTTACCAAAAGGTTAAGGGAACCTCTGTACTAAGGAGTTTCCCTTTTTTCTTTTAGAAATCAAATATCTGCAGGTTGAAACTCAATTGATTTTGCTTGATACATTTTGTCAAGGTATTCATAAACAATAACAACTTCTCCAACAAAACCTGCAGGTGAAATTTGCCCCCCAACTCTGACTATAAGCTGATTGTTTTTTATTTCATAACTAATAATTCCTCCAAAAGCTATATCATCAAATAAATTTTCAGGGTTAATCTCTAAAGGGGTTATATCAATTATAGTTTTCTTCCCATCTATAGTAATTTCTGTCTTGTTAGTAGTTAATTTAGTCTTTACATTTTTTAATACTATTGCAATGGGATTATCTACAAGTACCTCTCTAAACCTATTGTGACCTGCATCAAAAACATAAACTTCTTCCCATAAAACTCCAGTGCCATAACCCTTTGTCAAAATGATAATAAGTTCTTTCTTTTCATCCCTATTTATATCTTCATAAATAATTTGTGGAGCATAAGAAGGTGCATTTGCTACACTAAGCCAAAAAGGTCTGTTATAAACTATTCCCTTGAAATCAATTTTGAAATCATGAAATAGCCCATCCCTTTCCTTGGCATACAAAGTTATATTTTCTTGGTTTGATTTTGCAACAATATCATACCCTTCAATACTTGCCATTGAATTATTAGGAACAATTACCATAAGAACTGCCAGTATAAGAATAATATTTCTTTTCATTTAGTTTAACACCCCTATTTAGTGTTCCTTTGTTGGTTGTTTTATCCATAAAACCTATAACTTATTCAAATCCCATGAACTTACAATTACTTACTTTAATCCACATAGACATAGTTAATCTAGTAGCAAATGGTTAATGGGCTTATCACCTGTTTTCCTGATAACTACAGAGGAGGAGTTAATTAAATGAAAGAACAAATGATTATTGAGATGACAGCTAAACTTGAAGAGGTACAAACTGCTAAAGAGGCAGTATATACATTTGTTGATGAGATTGAGGATAAATTGGCAGAGGGGGAGAAGGATGTATCAGCTTTGGAGCAAGACCTACAAGCTAAGCAGGAGGTTCTTTCTATTATTACAGACATTGGGGAGGCTAAATTAGCTAAGCAGGAGATTAAATTAATTGTAGAGGAAATTGAACTTACAAACTCAGTTACTGAGGCAAAGGTAAAGACAATGAAGGTTGAGCTTGAGAATAAAATTGAGGAGTATTTTAAGATTCATAAATCAGCTCATTTCTTATTTAGAGCAGTAGATAACTATTTTGTTTTAAATACAAGCATTTCATCTTTAGCAAAAGATAAGGAGACAATTGATGCTTTTGCTCAGTCATTAAATGGTTCATTCAGAGGAGTAAGACAAGTCTTATTAGATATAGGTATTGTAACCATTGCAGACCAAAATAAGCAGTACAGAGGTACTCACTTAGGACAAAGAGATTTAATGTCTGAGCTTACTAATTTTGAATATGAAATTAGACCATATGTAAACCATTTAAGGTCATCAGGAATTTATAAATAATAATGGGAAGGGTTGAGCAGACTGCTCAGCCTTTTTTATTTACTGAGAGGGAGAGGCAAATGAGCATAGACTACAAATTTAATGTTTGGAGAGTATCAGGAGAGAGAGCTGAGGCATGGAGTCCAAGGGCTTACAGGCTTATTTCATATAATCAAAATTCTGAATCAATGAGTGGCTATACAATTGGCAAAGTCTTGTATTTGCATCATTTAAAGAGGTTAGATGCTAAGCAAATAAGAGAACAATTAGAAAATAAAATACCCATTAATATGATAAAGGGAATCATCAGAGGTTTTAATAAAAAGTACCAGACAGCAAAGACAGAGAGTTATGAGGCTTATGCCATTGCTATGTATATGGTGGAACATCATCCAGAGGAACTTGAAAAGATATATTTATTTAAAATAAGCAGACTTTAAGGAGCTGGGCTTTGCTTGGCTCTCTGTTTATTTTAACTCCTAAGTCTGCAGCTTGAAAATACACTCTAATGGAAAAGTGGAAAGGAAATGACACTAATAAAACAGTTAAGGAGTTGGAAGGAATGAAAACAGTCATTGTTAAAAGAGGTAAGGAAATTAGAAATGCTTTTCCTGCTGAGATGGAAGAAGAGATAACTTTTTTTGAAATGTATTTAACCTTTGTTCTAAAGGTAAAAGAGTTAGAGGTAGTTTCTGATAGTCAAAGGGAACAGTATTTTGAGGATTACTTTGTCAGTGAGGGCTATAAGAATTTTCTGAAGAGTGCTGGGAAAATCCATCTGTTAGAGTAGCAATAAAAGATAGTAGGGAAAATAAAGTACTTGATAACTGATAATGTCTAAGTTATCCTTTTACTAGGTAATAGAACTTTGTTGGGGAATGGTACTAATCCCTACTATAAATACATTGTAGACAGACAGTGAAAATTTAATCTGTGTTAACCTTTGATATGCCTGTTGTTTGGCTGATAAGGAACAGGATTCCTCCCAGTAGCTCAGCTGGATAGAGCAACGCCCTTCTAAGCCGTCGGTCGGGAGTTCGAATCTCTCCTGGGACGCCATACATATTACATAGTAAACTTCCGCAATTAGCGGAAGTTTTTTTAGTTCATGATGTTCGGTGCTTTAACAACTATCATTGGAGAGAGTTTATTACTGGATGAAACATATTTTGCTGAGCCCCAAGGCTAAAAATAGTAATCATAAGCAGATAACCCGTGGAGCTTATATATTGTATTCTCTGAGAATATAAATCAGCATAAGGGGGATGACTCAGAACCCTTAAACTTGTGCTCAGTAATTTTCTCTATTATACTATGGACTCGAAAAGGTACATGACTATAGTTAAGTTGCAGTTATAAGGGCAAAATGGTTCATTATATGACAGGAAAGGGAAGTGATGAAATATGAGCGAACATGATGAAGATGTCGTTCTGTTCCCTAAATGGAGAAAGTCATTAGAGGAAGAAGGGTTTAAAGCCTTAGAAGAAAAGCGTTATAAAGATGCATTAGAAAGCTTTGAACAATTGCTTAGTTTTAGAATAGATAGCCATGATCTACTAATGGGAGTTTTAATATGTAAAACGGAGTTGGGTGAGCACGAGGATGCTTTAGAGATCTGCTCTAGATTGATGAAAGAGGCGGAAGAAGAACAATACTATCAATATTTACATATATACATCATGATCTTGTTTCAGATGGGACAATATTCAGAACTATTAGATTTGCTAGAAGAGATATTTAAGGAAAAAAATATTCCTACCCCGACAAGGCAACAGCTCTTTCAAATGTATGAGGCAAGTAGACAGTTAAACCTACAGCAAAGAGACCAGAACCGAGAAAAAGGAGAAAAAGAATTTACACAGGCGTTTCAAACAGAAGATCCACATCATCATTGGAGAATCCTACAGTGGATGAAAAATCATGATCTATATCCTCCTAAAGAAAAGATTAAACCAATATTAGAGAACCCTACTATTCATCCTGTTGTAAAAACAAGGCTGTTGGACTGGTTAAGTGAGGATTATATAGATCAAAATTTTACTATTCAAAAATTCATGAATACGACAACGATTAATCCTGCACATTCAGGTGTTTTTGCTGAAAATCAGAAAGTAAAGACCATTTTTAAACAACTAGAATCTATGGAACAGAAAGACCCCACTCTCTATGATTTTTGTAAAAAGGTCATATATAGGTATTTGTATGTAGTTTATCCTTTTCTACCAATTGAGGGTGAAGTGCAGGAATTAATAGATGCTGTCATCATCTATTCAAAAAGTACATTATATGGAGATGGAATTTCGAGGGATGTTGAATCTGAAAATAATTTTTTTGGTTTGCTTCAACAAATGGAAAAAATTTATTTATCAATCATCGACGAATAGGAATAGATGTAGAAGATTGTTGAAAGCTGTGTAACTTGTGGTATAATAAAATGGTTGTATTTTGCGTACGGAAATGTTGACCGTAACAATAAACAAAAACATTCAAATGAATAATAGATCTTGGAGGGAATTTTTAATGTCAGCAAAATGGGAAAAATTAGAAGGAAATGAAGGGTTACTAACGGTCGAAGTTGATGCTGATAAGTTTAATGGTGCATTAGACCAAGCGTTCAAGAAAGTAGTTAAAGATATTCAAGTTCCTGGATTCCGTAAAGGAAAAATACCTCGTGGAATGTTTGAAACACGTTTCGGTGTTGAATCTTTGTATCAGGATGCGTTGGATATTATCTTACCTACATCTTATATGGAAGCCATTGAAGAAACAGGAATCGAACCAGTTGACCGCCCAGAAGTAGATGTTAAACAAATTGAAAAGGGAAAACCATTAATTTTCACTGCTACAGTAACGGTAAAACCAGAAGTTATACTTGGTGATTATAAGGGACTCGAAGTGGAAGAATTAAGTACTGAGGTTACTGATGAGGATTTAGATGCTGAATTGAAGGAAATGCAAGAACGTCAAGCTGAACTAGTTATCAAAGAAGATGGAGAAGTTGAAAATGGCGATACAGTAGTAATGGATTTCGATGGTTTTGTTGATGGTGAAGCTTTTGAAGGCGGTCAAGCTGAAAACTATTCTCTTGAGATTGGTTCCGGTCAGTTTATCCCAGGATTTGAAGACCAATTAGTTGGTAAGAAATCCGGAGAAGAGATTGAAGTTGAAGTGACATTCCCAGAGGATTACCATGCGGAGGACCTTGCTGGCAAAGCAGCTACATTCAAGGTGAAAATCCATGAAATTAAATCAAAAGAGCTTCCTGAGCTTGATGATGAGTTAGCGAAGGATGTTGATGAAGAAGTTACAACTCTTGAAGAATTAAAAACGAAAACAAAAGAGCGTCTAGAAATGGATAAAAAGAGCGAAGCAGATACACAAAAGCGTGAATCCCTCATTGAGCAGGCTTCTGAGAATGCTGAAGTATCTATTCCTGATGCAATGGCAGACGCTGAATTGGATCGCATGATGCAAGAATTCGAACAACGTTTACAAATGCAAGGTATGAATCTTGATATGTACTATCAATTATCTGGAACAGATCAAGATGCATTGCGTGAACAAATGAAGAATGATGCAGAGAAGCGTGTAAAAACCAACCTAGTTTTAGAAGCTATTGCTGTTCAAGAAAACCTTGAAGTATCTGAAGAAGATGTTCAAAAAGAACTTGAAATTATGACTAGTATGTATCAAACAGACGTAGATAATCTAGTGAAAATGCTAGGTGGTAGTACAGATCCGGTGAAAGAAGATCTTAAGTTTAGAAAAGCTATTGATTTCTTAGTAGAAGAAAGCAAAACTAAAGCGTAAATAAAAAACAAGGTGCTTTTTAGTGCCTTGTTTTTTTAACAAGGAAAGTGAATAACCAATAGAACGGAACCATGCATCAACTAAACTTGGGGCTTGCCAAGTTTTTATGATGATCTCCGTTTATAAATCATAGTATTGTCAAAACTAAACAGTATGCAATCATTCATCCGTGGTAAAATAAAGATGTGCTCAAAAATGGAATGAAGACATCCCATAATTACATATAATAAATAAATATTAGAACCTTATAGATTGACGAAAAGGAATAAAATGTCCATAATATAAGAAACTTCCGACAGAGAAGGTAGTTCCTCCTATCTGTCGGTTTCATATCTATCGAGGTGCTATTAGAAGAACGGTAAGTAAAGAACATAATGAAAAGGGGTATTACTTTAGAAATATCTAGAATTTTGATATGATGAGCTCAAGGGGATGTAAGGAATGATACGGAGGAATGTTTGCATGGTAGCTTTCCTATAGATGGACCTAACATTTATAAAGAGGTGAAACAAATGTTTAAGTTTAATGAAGAAAAAGGGCAATTAAAATGCTCGTTCTGTGGTAAAACTCAGGATCAGGTTCGTAAGCTAGTAGCAGGACCAGGAGTTTATATATGTGATGAATGTATTGAATTATGTACTGAAATAGTGGAAGAAGAGCTTGGGAACGAAGAGGAAGTAGAGTTTAAAGAAATTCCTAAGCCAAAAGAAATCCTTGAAATTCTAAGTGATTATGTAATTGGCCAAGAAAAAGCAAAAAAATCTCTTTCTGTAGCTGTATATAATCATTATAAACGTATTAACTCCTCTCAAAAACAAGATGAGGTAGAATTATCAAAAAGTAATATTTGTATGATTGGACCTACAGGTAGCGGTAAAACATTACTAGCTCAAACTCTTGCTCGTATTTTGAATGTTCCATTTGCTATTGCAGACGCGACTTCACTTACAGAGGCTGGATATGTTGGGGAAGACGTAGAAAATATTTTACTTAAGCTTATTCAAGCAGCGGATTACGATGTAGAAAAAGCTGAAAAGGGAATTATCTATATTGATGAAATTGATAAAGTGGCTCGTAAATCAGAAAACCCTTCTATTACTCGGGATGTTTCAGGTGAGGGGGTTCAACAAGCGCTACTTAAAATTCTTGAAGGAACTGTAGCAAGTGTTCCTCCACAAGGTGGAAGAAAGCATCCGCATCAAGAGTTTATTCAAATTGATACAACCAATATCCTATTTATCGTAGGTGGTGCGTTTGATGGTATTGAACAAATTATCAAGCGTCGTCTTGGTAAGAAGACAATCGGTTTCGGTTCGGAAACAGAAAGCAAGGATTTAGACAAAGGAGAACTTTTAGCGAAAGTACTTCCTGAAGATCTATTGCGTTTTGGATTGATTCCAGAATTTATTGGACGTTTACCTGTTATCGGAAGCTTAGAGCCATTAGACGAAGAGGCATTGGTTGAAATTTTAACAAAACCAAAGAATGCTCTAGTTAAACAATATCAGAAATTATTCAGCATTGATGAGGTTGAATTAGATTTTGAAGAAGATGCCCTGCGTGAAATCGCTAAAAAGGCTATTGAAAGAAAGACAGGCGCACGTGGATTACGTTCAATCATTGAAGGAATTATGTTAGATGTCATGTTTGAACTTCCATCTCGTGATGATATTGAGACTTGTATTATTACGAAAGAAACTGTTGTTGAGGAAAATGGTCGTCCAAAACTTATCTTAAATGATGGAACAGTTATGGATGAAAATAAAGAATCTCCAAAAGAAAGTGCCTAATGAAAAGCCTGCCAATTCGGCAGGCTTTTTTCTCGCGAAATAAGTAAATCCTGCCTAGCTTCAGAGGAAAACTTCACTAACGTCTGTCTCATCTATTGTTAAAGTCGTCGCAGGAAGGAGAGCTACTCAAAGTTTCTTCGCAGAAATAATTGCTTTTCTTGTTTCGAAGGGTGCTTGCGCTTTTCTTATTAAGAAAGCTCGCTGAGTTCAAGCTTTTTCTAATATATTCCTATGATTGAAAACCTCTATCTTTACGTTTATCCCTCTTATTTCAGGAGATAATAGCTTGTAATGAAAGCATGATGGAGATGGAGGGAATAAGATGTCTTTAGTACACATCGTATTAGCAGTCCAATTGTTGTTTGGAATAGTCATTGGATTGTATTTTTGGAACCTTTTGAAAGGGCAAAGATCGCAAAAAATAACCATTCAAAAGGAATCTAAAAAAGAATTAGATCATTTAGCAAAAATGAATAGTATTTCTTTAAGTGTTCCTTTGTCAGAAAGAGTTCGTCCAGCTCATTTTGAGGATGTCATAGGACAAGAAGATGGTATTAAATCTCTGAGAGCAGCGTTATGTAGTGAAAATCCTCAGCATGTTATTGTTTATGGGCCGCCTGGTGTTGGTAAGACAGCTGCAGCGAGATTAGTTCTGGAAGAAGCTAAAAAAAGTGAGGGAACACCGTTTCGTTCAGATGCTGTTTTTATAGAATTAGATGGCACAACGGCAAGATTTGATGAAAGGGGAATTGCGGATCCCTTAATTGGATCTGTTCATGATCCTATTTATCAAGGTTCGGGTGCTATGGGGCAAGCTGGAATTCCACAACCTAAACCTGGCGCTGTATCCAATGCTCATGGAGGCGTTTTATTTATAGATGAAATTGGAGAATTGCACCCTATTCAAATGAATAAGTTATTGAAGGTGTTAGAGGATCGCCGTGTTTATTATGAAAGTGCCTACTATAGCGAAGAAAATGACCAAATTCCTTTACATATACATGAGATATTTAAAAAAGGGCTGCCAGCAGATTTTCGTTTAATAGGGGCTACTACAAGAAAACCAGAGGAGATTCCCCCTGCTATTCGTTCTCGATGCTTGGAAGTATTTTTTAAAGAGCTTGAAGAAGATGAAATTAAATTGGTGGCTCGTCGAGCGGCAAAAAAAATTCAACATGATATAAGTCAAGAGGCGGAAGAACTTATAGCACGGTTTGCTACAAATGGACGTGAGGCAGTCAACCTTGTTCAAATAGCAGCAGGAGTTATTGCTAATCAAGATAAGAATCAGATCACTTCAGAGGAAATGGAGTGGGTCGTCGAATCAAGCCAATTAACTCCAAGAATGGTGTCCAAAGTGCCTGAAAAAAGCCGTGTGGGTATTGTGAACGGTCTCGCTGTTTACGGGCCTAATATGGGCGCCTTACTTCCTGTTGAAGTTCGTGTTCTTCCTACAAGAAGTGAAAATGGAAAGGTGACTATAACAGGCATTGTGGAAGAAGAAGAAATTGGGAGCCAGCAGAAGTCGATCCGAAGGAAAAGTATGGCTAGAGGTTCAGTAGATAACGTGTTAACAATGCTGCAATCCCTTGGGGTTCCAACTCATCACTATGACATTCATATCAACTTCCCTGGTGGTGTACCGGTAGATGGTCCTTCGGCTGGTGTTACCATGGCAGCGGGTATAATGTCAGCTATTTATAAGAAAAAAGTGAAGTGTAAAGTTGCGCTAACTGGGGAAGTTAGTGTTTATGGATATGTTAAACCTGTCGGTGGGATTCCATCCAAGGTAAGAGCTGCCCAAAAAGCAGGAGCGGAAATGGTTATCATTCCGAAAGATAATAATCAAGCTTTGTTAAGTAATATATCGGATATTAGCGTTAATCTTGTGGAACAATTCCATGAAATTATCCCGCTTCTTTTTGAAGGCTCACCTAGTATTTCCGATTTATTACATCCACACGCCTATGATGTAGAAGAGGATAAAAGACCTTTTTCATCCTCCATGTAGTGAAATGTCAAGTTTGCTTATAAATTTACAAAGGGTTTTCTTTTCTTTATACTTTAAGCAAGCTTAATAATAAATGCAGCAATGAATCGAAGGAATTGAACTTTAGTGGAGGTGCAGAAAATGACAGAGAAGGAAGCAAGACAAATCCCCCTCCTTCCTTTACGCGGTTTACTCGTTTATCCATCCATGGTGTTACATTTGGATGTCGGAAGAGATAAGTCAGTAAACGCATTAGAAAAGGCAATGGTTGATGACCATATGATTTTCCTTGCCACTCAAAAAGAAGGCAGCATAGATGAACCAAGTACAGATGATATTTACAAAATTGGGACCGTTGCAAAGGTAAAGCAAATGCTTAAACTTCCGAATGGAACCTTGAGAGTCCTTGTTGAAGGACTTTATCGTGCAGAAGCCATTCAATATCTTAATCAGGATGATCACTTTGTCGTCGATATTGAGGAGATGACTGATCAACATGAAGATAAGGTTGAAGAAGAGGCACTCATGAGAACTCTTTTAAACTTGTTTGAGCAGTATATCAAAGTATCCAAAAAGATTAGCCAAGAAACCTTCGCTACTGTGTCGGATATAGAAGAGCCAGGTCGATTAGCAGATATTATTTCCTCGCATCTTTCCCTGAAGCTAAGGGATAAGCAAGAAATCTTAGAAATGCCAAAAGTTTCTGATCGGCTTCGAAGACTGATAGAACTGATTCAAAATGAAAAAGAGGTTCTTCACTTAGAACAAAAAATTGGTCAGCGTGTTAAGAAGTCCATGGAAAGAACTCAAAAGGAGTACTATCTCCGTGAGCAAATGAAGGCGATCCAAAAGGAATTGGGAGATCGTGATGGCAAAACAGGGGAAGTTGCTCAGCTTAAGGAAAAAATTGAAAAAGCAGAGATGCCTGAGCGAGTTTATGAAGTAGCCATGAAAGAACTTGATCGTTATGAAAAGGTTCCATCTAGTTCTGCTGAAAGCTCTGTTATCCGTAATTACTTAGAATGGCTGACATCCATTCCGTGGAAAAAAGAAACGATAGATGTCTTAGATATTAATAGAGCAGAAGGAATCTTAAATGCTGATCATTATGGATTAGACAAAGTAAAAGAAAGAATATTAGAATACCTATCTGTTCAGAAGTTAACAAAGTCTATAAAAGGGCCTATTTTATGTCTGGTAGGACCTCCAGGAGTTGGGAAAACTTCACTTGCACGTTCCATTTCTCGTGCCATCGAACGTAATTTTGTTCGAGTATCTCTTGGTGGTGTTAGGGATGAAGCGGAAATACGAGGACACCGAAGAACTTATGTTGGTGCTATGCCAGGACGAATTATTCAAGGGATGAAAAAGGTTGGAACCATTAATCCTGTCTTCTTATTAGACGAAATTGATAAAATGGCTAATGATTTTCGTGGGGACCCGTCTTCAGCCATGTTAGAAGTGCTTGACCCTGAGCAAAATAGTGCATTTAGTGATCATTTTATTGAAGAAAATTATGATTTATCTAAAGTTATGTTTATTGCTACTGCAAATAATATGAGCTCCATCCCAAGTCCCCTTTTGGATCGTATGGAAGTAATTTCGATTGCTGGATATACAGAGGTAGAAAAGCTTCATATCGCAAAAGAGCATCTACTTACAAAGCAATTAAAAGAAAACGGGTTAACTAAAGGACAACTCCAACTAAGAGATGAAGCTATATTGCAATTAATTCGATTATATACGAGGGAAGCGGGAGTTAGAAATCTAGAACGGCAAATTGCTTCTATTTGCCGTAAAGCAGCTAAGATTATTGTTTCAGAAGGAAAGAAGCGGGTTGTAGTTACTGAAAAATCATTGGAAACGATTCTAGGGAAGCCACGTTTCCGTTATGGACGTGCGGAAGAAGAGGATCAAGTAGGAGCAGCTACAGGATTGGCTTATACATCAGCCGGTGGTGATACTCTTTCTATAGAAGTCTCCATATACCCTGGAAAAGGAAAGCTTACCCTTACCGGGAAATTGGGCGATGTAATGAAGGAATCCGCCCAAGCGGCCTTTAGTTATATTCGTTCTAGAGCAGAGGAATTAAATATTGATCCTGAATTCCATGATAAAAATGACATCCATATTCATGTTCCAGAAGGTGCCACACCCAAAGATGGTCCCTCTGCAGGTATCACTATGGCGACTGCTTTAGTATCCGCTTTAACTGGAAAAGCTGTTAAAAAGGAAGTTGGAATGACTGGTGAAATAACATTACGCGGACGAGTTCTTCCAATTGGAGGGTTAAAAGAAAAGTCACTCAGTGCCCATCGTGCTGGGCTTTCCACAATTATCATTCCAGCGGAAAACGAGAAAGATTTAGAAGAAATTCCTGAAAGTATCCGAGATGATTTAACCTTTATCAAGGTTTCTCATCTAGATGAAGTGCTTAAACATGCTTTAGTAGGTGGAGATTCATGAGGGTAAATACAGCGGAGATCGTTATTAGTGCCGTAGGGCCCAAACAATATCCTACCGACCAGCTACCGGAAATAGCGCTAGCTGGTCGTTCAAATGTAGGGAAATCTTCCTTTATCAATAAGATGATTAATCGTAAAAACTTGGCAAGAACCTCTTCGAAGCCTGGGAAGACACAAACTTTAAATTTTTATCGAATAAATGATGCTTTCTATTTTGTTGATGTACCTGGTTATGGATACGCCAAGGTGTCAAAGAAAGAAAGGGAAGCTTGGGGGAAAATGATTGAGCAATATTTTACCTCTCGATCCAACTTGAAAATAGCAGTTCTTTTGGTAGACATTCGTCATGAGCCTACTAAAGATGATGTCACAATGTATGAGTTTTTTAAACATTATGGAATTAAAGTCATGGTAGTGGCAACGAAACTAGATAAAATCCCAAAAACAAAACGTGCTGCTCATAAAAATCGTGTGGAAAAAACGCTTGGGTTAGAAGAAGGAGACATCGTCATTCCTTTTTCCTCTGAAACGGCGGAAGGTAAAGAACAGGCTTGGAGTATATTAGAAAGCGTTCTTTAACATGAAAACCTATAGTTAGAAACACCTTATAAGAAAGGGGTTCTAACTATAGGTTTATTTTTTGGATAAAATGGAAAGGTGTATACAACGAGAATCTTGGACAATTATTGAGAATTCTTAAGCATTTTTCTCTATTTTAAAGAACATATAAGAATGACAATAAATATAGCTGATAAAACTGTTTTATCTTAGCATAGGGTTACATATACGCCTATATGAAAATTGAGAATTGTCTGATATGTTGTTACACTTATGAAGTGTCGTTAATTCGATATTAGGAGAATTATTGAGGATAATAATATAGATCCGAAAAATGAGAATTTAAATAAAGTAAGAGAACGTGTAGGAATGGTTTTCCAGCACTTCAACTTATTTCCTCATAAAACCGTAATCGAAAATGTGATAGAGGCTCCTGTACACGTGAAAAAGATTCCTAAAGAGGAAGCCTTAGAGGAAGGTAGGGAGCTTCTGAAAAAAGTAGGATTAGCAGATAAAGAAAATGAATATCCATCCCGCCTTTCAGGTGGTCAAAAGCAGCGTGTTGCTATCGCGAGAGCCTTAGCTATGAAGCCAGACATTATGCTTTTTGATGAACCGACCTCAGCGCTTGATCCCGAGCTTGTAGGAGAGGTCCTTGCAACGATGAAGGAGCTAGCTATGGAAGGTATGACGATGATTGTCGTTACCCATGAAATGGGATTTGCTCGTGAAGTAGCTGATTGGGTTTTCTATATGCATGATGGGAAGATTGTAGAGGTTGGAAAACCTGATGAATTATTCGATAACCCTAAAGAAACAAGAACACAAGAATTCCTAAGCAGTATTTTATAAAAACAAAAACAAAACTCGCCAATCGGCGAGTTTTTTTGTCTAGCTCCAGCGAAAAAGCTTCATCGAGTAATCTTCGAAGTTTTTGCCTCGAGTAATCGCACGAAGGAAAGCTACTTAGACCTTCTTCACAGAAACTTTTCTTGTTTCGAAGGGCGCTTTTGCTTTTCTTATCTATAAATGAAATAGAATCCGGCTATAATTAATAGAATGGGCCAATAGTTTACTGCATAGTTTACTGTTACATGAATCCATTGAAACCATCCAGGTTGTTGAGTTGAAAAAATAGCCATCAGGGCTATAGCTAATAAAATGAGCCCTGGAATCAACCCCTTTTTAGCTTTTTGGTATTGAACCAAAAAGCTTAGCCCAATAATTAATGGCACCATCCCCCAATGGTTAGGCCAAAAGGAATAATACGTAATCATATGAAAATGGACTCCGATTCCAAACAATATTGCGCCTAGAAGAAGATTACTATACTGTTTAGACATATAGGAATGAAGTAACATAGAAATACCAATGATGATAACTATGGTTGGCCATGAATAGAAGTTAGTGAAGAGAGGTAAAGCTAATTCTTTTAATAGAAAAAAGGCTCCAATTCCAATAAGAACCATTCCGACAAATGAATTTTGCTTTTTCATATGTATTCCCCACCTTATAAACGGTTTTCTTGATTCTACTTTCTCATTATGTTAGAGTACATACGGACTATATCCTATTACCATTATATTGTTTCATCTTATCATACACTTTCAAAAAGTGTTCACATTTTTCATAAGTTAGACACAAATAGCATGTGCTATAATAGATTAGAGCGATTAGGCAATTATATTTTATGGTGCTCTCGCTTAAATAGGTGCCTTAAGAAGGGTGATAATTATGCAAATAGTAGTCGTAGGTCTAAATTACCGGACGGCCCCTGTTGAAATTCGAGAAAAACTTACCTTTCAAGAAAATGAGTTAAAGGATGCAATGGTTGCATTAAACCAGCAAAAAAGCATTCTTGAAAATGTGATTGTTTCTACTTGTAACCGTACAGAACTGTATGCAGTTGTCGATCAACTTCATACTGGTCGTTACTATATTAAACAATTTCTTTCTCAATGGTTCAATCTGTCAATGGAATCATTTATTCCATATTTAACAATTTATGAAGAAGAAGCTGCTATTGAGCACCTTTTTCGAGTAACCAGTGGACTTGATTCCATGGTTGTGGGTGAAACCCAAATCTTAGGTCAAGTAAAACAGAGTTTTAGGCAGGCTCAAGAAGTTTCTACTACTGGAACTATATTCAATCAGCTCTTTAAACAAGCTGTAACATTAGCTAAGAAAAGCCATAAGGAAACGGGGATTGGAGCCCATGCAGTTTCCGTAAGTTATGCAGCTGTGGAATTGGCAAAAAAGGTATTTGGAGATTTAGGAAATAAACAAGTTGTCATATTAGGCGCGGGGAAAATGGGAGAGTTAGCGGCTAAAAATTTATATGGTTCAGGTATACAAACTCTATCCGTTGTTAACCGTACAAAAAGCAAGGCAGAAGAGTTAGCTAAAAGAATTTCCGGAATGGCCTATGCTCTTGATGAACTTAAAACATTGTTACCTTCTACTGATATTTTAATAAGCTCCACAGGGGCCAATGGATATGTACTAAAAAAAGAACATCTTCAAGAGATTCATCGTTTGAGAAAAGGAAAACCAATGATACTTGTAGATATTGCTGTTCCTAGGGATATTGACCCGTCTGTTGGGGAATTAGATGGAATCTTCCTCTATGATATTGATGATTTGCAAGGTATTGTAGATTCCAATATGGAGCAAAGAAAACAGGTAGCAGATACGATAGGCTTAATGATTGAAGAGGAAATCGTTCTATTTAAAGAGTGGCTTCAAACATTGGGAGTAGTGCCAGTTATTTCTGCACTCAGAATAAAAGCACTATCAATTCAAGAAGATACGATGAAAAGTATAGATAGAAAAATGCCAGATTTAACAGATCGTGAACGAAAGGTTTTAAATAAACACACTAAGAGCATTGTGAATCAATTGTTAAAGGATCCAATTTTACAAGTAAAAGAATTATCTGCACAAAAAAATGCAGAGGAAACATTAGATCTATTCGTTAAGATCTTTAACATAGAAGATGAAGTTAAAAAAGAAGTTCAAAAGCAAAATGCAAAGGGGACAGGGGCTTATCCTCTTAAATCTAATGGTAAAGCATCGGTTCAAGTTGTAAAACAAGCATCCTCTTGACCTAAGAAGGGATTCATTTATGAATATAGCTGAGATGAAGTGGATTTACGAACTTATTATAATTATTTATTGTTTAAGTATTACAGGGTATTTTATTGATTTTATTCAATCTAATCGGAAGGTTAATAAAATAGCCTTCTGGTTGCTTTCTTTCGTTTGGATACTACAAACATATTCCTTACTTTACAATATATTATCCACTTCAAGCTTCCCCATCACCTCTCTTCATGATGGGCTCTATTTTTATGCCTGGATTTTAGTGACTTTCTCATTGTTAATTAATAGGTTCTTTCGGGTAGATTTTTTTGTCTTTTTTACTAATCTACTCGGTTTTTTTATTATGGCTATTCAAATCTTTTCACGAGCAACGGCCCAATTAAGTGATTCGACAGGATTTGAAAATGAGTGGTTAATTACCCATATAACACTAGCGTTATTAAGCTATGGGATCTTTACCCTTTCATTCATTTTTTCCGTTATGTATCTTTTGCAATATCATATTTTAAAAAGAAAAAAGTGGAGTAAAGTTTTTTGGAGACTTGGAGACCTGGGGAAGCTTGATCGCTATTCTTTCTTTTTAATTATTGTTGGTGTCCCTTTGTTATTGATAGCAATTCTGCTAGGATTAATATGGGGGCACGTTTCGGGAGACCCTTTTTACTGGTATGACTCAAAAACATTAGGGTCTATTTTAGTCAGTTTTGTTTATATCATTTATCTGTTTTTACGTGTAGTGATGGGATATCAAGGGAAGGCGATTGCATTCTTTAATTTATGTGCCTTTTTATTTTTACTAGTCAATTACTTTTTGTTTGGAGCGCTATCTAACTTTCATTTTTGAGTTGTGGAGGATTGATTATGAGAAAAATTATTGTGGGATCTAGGCAAAGCAAATTAGCATTAACTCAGACCAATTGGGTCATCGAGCAGTTGAAAAAATCGAATCCCTCCTTTGATTTTGAAGTAAAGAAAATCATTACCAAAGGGGACGAAATTCTAGATGTGACCTTATCAAAGGTTGGGGGTAAAGGGTTATTTGTGAAAGAAATTGAGCAAGCCATGTTAGATAAAGAAATAGACATGGCCGTTCATAGTATGAAAGATATGCCGGCAGAATTACCTCCAGGATTTGTGATTGGCGGAATTCCCGATCGTGAAGATCATAGAGATGCTTTCATCTCAAAAAACCATAAAACATTAAAAGAGCTTCCGAGTGGCGCTATCGTGGGTACAAGCAGTCTTCGAAGATCTGCCCAAGTTTTAGCAGTACGTCCAGACATTGAAATCAAATGGATTAGAGGAAATATTGATACACGTTTGGAAAAGCTTAAAACGGAGGATTACGATGCCATAGTATTGGCTGCGGCCGGATTAAAGCGGATGGGTTGGTCTGATGATGTTGTAACGGAATATCTTGAGCCTGAAGTATGTGTTCCTGCTGTTGGCCAAGGGGCATTGGCCATTGAATGTCGAGAAGATGATGAGGAATTGCGTGAGTTGCTCCAAGCCTTTACAAATCGTCATACGGAAACAACGGTTCAAGCCGAACGAACATTTTTACACTTGCTTAATGGGGGCTGTCAAGTTCCGATTGCTGGATATGCCTTTTTAGAAAAGGATGAAGTAGTTCTAACAGCATTAGTGGGAACACCAGATGGGCAAACACTCCTCAAAGAAACGGTGAGAGGAAAAGACCCAGTTAAGGTCGGAATAGAAGCGGCTAACCTTATTCGAGAACGCGGAGGAAAGGGTATCATAGATTCTGTCAAGGAGGAGTTGGATCAGTCATGACTCCTCCCTTACAAGGAGTTCATGTCTTAGTAACAAGGTCTAAAGATCAGGCGCAAACTTTATCTGAGAAAATTATAAGTGTTGGAGGAGTTCCTATTGAGACTCCTTTACTTACCTACGTAGCCTATGAAAGTGGCGAAGAAAAGAAACTGTTGGAACTGGAAAAGTATGATTGGATTTTTTTTGCAAGTGTGAATGGGGTAGCATACTTTTTTGAGAAGTTGGATGGAAATATACGAATTCCTTGCAAGATCGGTGTAGTTGGAGAGAGAACAAAAGAAGCAGTAGAACAATATGGACATGAGGTTCATTTCATTCCGACTCAATATACAGCACTGGCCTTTGCAAAAGAGTTTTCTAGCTATTTCAGTTCACAGTCGATACTACTTGTTCAAGGTAATCTTTCAAGACCAACTTTACAAAAATCTTTAATCAATAAAGGACATAATGTCCAAAACTTTGTTGTCTACAAGACGGAAGTAAATCATGATATTAAAGATACATTGAAGGATATCCTTACAGAGAAAAAAGTCGATGTATTAACTTTTACATCACCTTCAACGATACAGGCTTTTTACCAACTGGGTGGTTCAATAGTCGAGGCCTACAAATCTGTGTTAACAGTATGTATTGGTCCGACGACAGCGGAAGAAGCAGAAAAATGCGGATTTAAAAATATTCTTACCCCTAAGATTCATACAGTAGATGGTATTATCAATGAATTAGAAAATCATTATAAAAATAGGATGTGATCTTACAATGGTAAATAATCAATTTCGTCGTCATCGAAGATTACGGTCTTCAGAGGGAATGCGGTCACTCGTACGTGAAACACATTTGCAAGTCACGGATTTTATTTATCCCATCTTTGTAGTAGAAGGGGAAAATATCAAGCAGGAAGTACCTTCTATGCCAGGGGTATATCATGTCTCACTTGATCATTTAACAGAAGAAATGAAAGAGCTTGAAGATCTTGGAATCCGTTCAGTCATTGTTTTTGGTGTGCCTAAAGAAAAGGATGAAGTAGGTTCACAAGCTTATTGTGAAACAGGAATTGTTCAACAAGCTATACGACAAATTAAAAAAGATGTTCCAAGCTTGACGGTAGTAGCGGATACTTGCCTATGTCAATATACTTCTCATGGACATTGTGGTGTCGTTTCTGATGGTTCTATTGAGAATGATTCATCCCTAAAGCTATTAACGAAAACAGCAGTCAGTCAGGCTACCGCTGGCGCTGATATTATTGCGCCATCAAATATGATGGATGGATTCGTTTATGCAATCCGACAAGGACTCGATGAAGCCGGATTTCAAGATGTACCTATCATGTCCTATGCTGTAAAGTATTCATCTGCTTTCTACGGACCATTTCGTGATGCCGCTCATAGTACACCGCAATTTGGAGACCGTAGAACGTATCAAATGGATCCCGCTAATCGAATGGAGGCCATTCGTGAAGCGGAATCTGATATCCAAGAGGGAGCAGACTTTCTCATTGTTAAGCCTGCTTTGTCTTATTTAGATATAATGAGAGAGCTAAAGGATCGCTACTATCTTCCTCTTGTAGCTTATAACGTTAGTGGAGAATATTCGATGGTTAAAGCGGCTGCACAAAATGGTTGGATCGATGAGAAAAGTATTGTTATGGAAGAACTTACTTCCATGAAACGAGCCGGAGCAGATTTAATTATTACCTATTTTGCCAAAGATGTAGCAAAATGGATTCGTGAAGATTAATAATTTGGATAAGGAGTGAATCATCCAAGATGAGAACCTTTGAAAAATCAGTGAATGCGTATAAAGAAGCGGTACAGGTCATGCCAGGTGGGGTCAATTCTCCGGTGAGAGCATTTAAGTCAGTAAAGATGAATCCTGTTTTTATGGCCAAAGGGAAAGGCTCAAAAATATATGATATCGACGGAAATGAGTATATCGATTATGTGCTAAGTTGGGGGCCGTTAATTCTTGGTCATGCCGATGATCGTGTTGTTCAACGGATTAATGAAGTTGCCGCGAAAGGGACAAGCTTTGGTGCACCTACACTAATTGAGACAAAACTGGCACAGCTAGTCATAGATCGTGTACCTTCTATCGAAATGATTCGAATGGTAAACTCGGGTACAGAAGCGACAATGAGCGCTCTTCGTGTAGCACGTGGCTATACAGGACGCAATAAAATTCTAAAGTTTGAAGGAAATTACCACGGTCATGGAGATTCACTACTTATTAAGGCAGGGTCAGGTGTAGCAACCTTAGGTTTGCCAGATAGTCCTGGAGTTCCTGAGGGAGTGGCTCAAAATACTATTACAGTTCCATACAATGATATGGAAAGTGTGGAAGCCGCTTTCAAACAATTTGGTGATGATATGGCAGCTATTATTATTGAGCCAGTATCAGGAAATATGGGTGTCGTTCCACCAAAGAATGACTTCTTGCAAAAACTAAGAGACATTACGAAGAAAAATGGGAGTTTGCTTATTTTTGATGAAGTTATGACTGGTTTTCGTGTAGGATACCACTGTGCACAAGGATATTTTGGTGTAATTCCAGATTTAACTTGTCTTGGAAAAGTGATTGGAGGAGGACTTCCGGTCGGTGCCTACGGAGGTAGGAAAGAAATTATGGAACAAGTAGCTCCAATTGGCCCTATTTATCAAGCAGGTACACTTTCAGGGAATCCACTTGCCATGGCGGCTGGTTTAGAAACCTTAAAGGCTTTGACAGAGGAAACTTATACGGAAATGAATCAAAAAGTGGATTTTCTAATAGAAGGACTTTCAAGCGCAGCAGAAGAATACGGAATTCCTTATCAAATCAATCGTGCCGGGTCCATGGTTGGGTTCTTCTTTGCAGAACATGAAGTCTATAATTATGAGACTGCTAAAGCTTCTAATCTCAATCATTTTGCCCAATTTTATCAAACGATGCTACAGGAAGGAATATATTTACCACCGTCTCAGTTTGAAGGCCTCTTCCTATCAACTGCCCATTCAAATGACGACATTCAAAAGACAATTCAAGCAGCTAAAGTTGCCTTTTCTAAACTTAGTTAGACAGTAAACTAGAATCCAAAGCCTACTCATAAATGAGTAGGCTTTTTTCACGTATATTTGACTCAGTATACGCATATATCTGATAGAGAAATGAGGCACGTATGCAATGAAGGGAGGAGTCAAATTGAGTTTTGACGAACCAGTATTTCGTTTCTCAATGGATGAATCATTATGGTTTAAAAGAGGACAGGAAGTCGACGAATTAATGGGGATTTCTTTAGAACCAGACATATCCATTCAAGAAATGAAAGATCATGTATCTGTAAGAGGGGTGATACGTCTCGAAGGAGAGTATTTCCCAACAGAGAGTGAAGAAGTTGATCAAGAACAGCAGGTATTATCGTTTAGGGACCATGGCAAAGGAAGAGTAATTGAGCATGTAGACGAGCATGATGATGGAATAAGTGAGTTTACTTATGCATTTCCAGTAGAGATAACTATTCCAAAATATCGTGTTCCATCACTCGATGATGTACTTATTAGTGTTGAGTCATTTGATTATGAAATTCCTGAAAGGTCACAAATTAAGCTTAAAGCAACAGTAGCTATCGAGGGTATTCTGGCTGAAGCACACGAGGAGCAAAAGGAAGAGGAAGTAGAGGAACCCAGAGAGGAAGAAAGGGTAGAGGAATCCAGAGAGGAAGTGGCAGTAGAGCGCCCCAGAGAGGAAGAGATTGAAAGAGCAGACCTCATTCCTGAACCGCAGTGGGAAGAATCCTTTGATGTGGATGAACTCGTAGAGTCTCCACCAGAAAAACCCGAATTTATTCCAGAAACCCCTGATCTTTTGAAATCTTCAGAAGAGGTAGAATCCTCTTCATCTGAAGAATTAGTCGATGAAGAAGAAAGCTCCTCTTCTAGTGAAGAAGGAAGATTTCAATGGCAAAAAAAGAAGACACAAACGTTTGCTGAATTCTTTGGAAAGAAAGAGTCACCTGAAAAAGTGGATATGGAGGAATCTGTGGAAATTTCACATGAAGAAGCAGAAGATGTGGATGATTCTGATGAATACATGGAAATGGAGGAGCGAAAATCTGATGCTGGATACTTAACAAAAATGTTAAGAAGTGAAGGTGAATCAAGATCATCCATGAAAATGTGTATTGTGCAACCAGAAGAAACACTTGATCAGATTGCTGAACGCTATGGAACGACTATTTCCGGCATTGTTCAAGCCAATCGTTTGACAAGTGAAAATGTGGCAAGCGGACAAATCCTTTATATTCCAAAATGAAAAATACTAGAAAAAGACTTGCGATATATAAAGCAGGTCTTTTTCTATAATGGAATCTAACATTAGAAGGGATGAAATGTATGGAAATTAAAAAAAGTATTTTAAAAGCTTATCCCTTTTATTTACATGAAGTAAGAGAAGTCACTCATCGTGTCAGCTACGCAAAAACAAGGGATGGTACGGAATTAGCCATTAAAAAAATACCAAAAGATAGTGAAGAAATTCATCAATGGATATTTGCCTATCAACAAGCCAGATCAAATAGATTGCAAGGTTTTATGCCTGTTTATACCACACCTAAAGGAGAGCCTTTTACTCAAGATCAAGATCATTTTTATTATGTTATGCCCTGGATTCATGAAATAGAGGAGAATGAGGCACCTCTGAAGAAAATGCTACAAGCTCTTGCTAGAATTCATAAAGGTACTCAAGCAGAGAGTGACTCAGAAATCGACGAATCAATCCATCACTTAATTCAAAACGAACACGAAAGAGTTAAACAAGAAGAGCCTCAATGGGAAAAGATAGTTTCTTACTATGAACAAAAGCACTATATATCTCCAAATGGATTTTTGTTGTTGATGAATTATCCCCTTTTAATGGAATCAAGAAAATCTTTGGATTATTGGTATGATCAATGGGAACGGGATGAAGAAGAACATGACCATTTAAGGACAGTTCTATGTCATGGGAATTTAAGACTGTCTCATTTTAAAATAAGCCAGAAAAGGTCTTATTTATTTAGTTGGGAAAAATCCCAAATGGCCGTCCCCATTTATGATTTGCTTCGACTTCTCAGACATTTGTTTCTGGAACATGACCTTTCTATGGAACAAGTCATTAGCGCTTTTGAAGCATATGAGAGTATTTTTCCATTATCGAAAAGAGAAAAATACTTGTTGGGTTATCATTTATCCCAACCTTTCTGGTTTACGAAGCAATATCTAACCGAAAGAAAGTATTCTCAATACTCTTCTTTAAGTCAAACTAGAAAAATCCAAAGGAGAGTTCGACAACTAAGCAACAGCATAGCTTTCCAGTCGTATTTAAAATCCAAGCTTTCAGAACAAACAGAAGCTTCCTCTTAAATCCATTCTAGATAAAAGGCAATGAAAATACCTACAAATACTCCTAATAATAAAACGTCAAACGTTGTTGGTAGAAAGAGAGTACGGATTAATTGAAAGATTAGTATTGGAAGTGTCACTCTTTCAATGACAAGTAACCAATGTCTTGCCCATGGCGGAAGCCGATATCGATAAAATCTAGCCATTGTTGTTTCCTCCCCAAAAAGATTTCAATTACTATAGTCTATGTAGATAGGGAGAAGAATGGTGCAAAAAAAGAAAAAGCATTTGACTTCTTTCAGTGAAATTGGATAGAATATGTAATACCAATACATTGTCAAATGCAATGAAGGGGAAGAGTATAGGAAATGCCTCTTAAGAGAGGGAAATCATTAGCTGTGAGATTTCCTAGATGCGCTTATCCTAGAAGTCGCCCCAGATGCAGTACTCTTGAACTCTTAGTAGGGAGTACCGGTGGGTGACACCGTTACCAATTTTGAGAGTACAGGATCTTCCTGTAAACAAAGGTGGTACCGCGAATCCTTTTCGTCCTTTTTTGGATGAAAAGGTTTTTTTATGGCTATATTTATCGAAAATTTTTAGGAGGTTTTGGTTATGAGTGAAAAGGGTTTACCGCCAAAATATGACCCATCTAGTGTAGAGAAAGATCGTTATCAGTATTGGGTGGAAGGGAAGTTTTTTGAAGCTAAGGGAGAGCCTGAAAAAGAGCCCTTTACGATTGTAATTCCTCCACCAAATGTCACTGGAAAGCTTCATCTTGGTCATGCTTGGGATACAACACTACAAGATATTATTGCAAGAGTGAAACGAATGCAAGGATATGATGTTTTATGGTTACCTGGAATGGACCATGCAGGAATAGCAACACAAGCAAAAGTGGAAGCAAAGCTTAGAGAACAGGGAACGAATAGATACGAACTAGGACGAGAAAAATTTATAGAAACTTCATGGGAATGGAAAGAGGAATATGCAGGGTTTATTCGTAAGCAATGGGAGAAGCTTGGGTTAGGTCTTGATTATTCCAGAGAACGATTTACCCTTGATGAAGGTCTTTCCAAGGCTGTTCGTGAGGTTTTCGTAAAACTTTATGAAAAAGGTCTCATTTACCGCGGAGAGTATATTATCAACTGGGATCCTGCAACAAAAACAGCTCTATCTGATATAGAAGTAGAGTACAAGGATATTCAGGGTGCCTTTTATCATTTGAGATATCCACTAGTAGATGGCTCAGGGTCAATTGAGATTGCTACAACCCGACCTGAAACGATGTTGGGAGATACGGCTGTTGCTGTTCATCCAGATGATGATCGCTATAAACATCTTATTGGGAAAAAGGTTAAACTTCCTATCGTAGGCCGAGAAATTGAAATTATAGCTGATGACTATGTTGATATGGAATTTGGTTCTGGTGCTGTGAAAATTACCCCAGCCCATGATCCAAATGATTTTGAAATCGGAAATCGCCACCACTTAGAACGTGTGTTAGTTATGAATGAAGACGGAACCATGAATGAAAATGCTGGGGAATATCAAGGATTAGACCGTTTCGAATGTCGAAAACAAATTGTTAATGATCTGAAGGAACAAGGCGTTCTTTTTAATATTGAAGAGCATGCTCATTCAGTAGGACACTCTGAAAGAAGTGGGGCGGTTGTTGAACCGTATTTGTCAACTCAATGGTTTGTCAAAATGCAACCACTAGCAGAGGAAGCCATTAAGCTTCAAGACAAAGAAAATAAGGTGAATTTTGTTCCTGATCGCTTTGAGAGAACCTATCTTCACTGGATGGGGAATATTCGAGATTGGTGTATTTCTCGTCAATTGTGGTGGGGACATAGAATTCCTGCATGGTATCACAAGGAAACTGGAGAAATTTATGTTGGGCATGAGGCTCCTCAAGACGAGGGAAACTGGGAGCAGGACTCTGACGTGTTAGATACATGGTTCTCATCAGCATTGTGGCCGTTTTCCACTATGGGGTGGCCTGATAGAGAACATCCAGATTTTAATCGATATTTCCCAATTAATGTATTAGTAACCGGCTATGATATTATCTTCTTCTGGGTTTCACGAATGATTTTCCAATCCCTAGAGTTTACAGGGGATCGTCCATTCAAAGATGTTCTTATCCACGGGCTAGTAAGAGATGCTCAGGGAAGAAAAATGAGTAAGTCTTTAGGAAATGGCGTAGACCCAATGGACGTCATTGAAAAATATGGGGCTGATTCCTTGCGCTATTTCTTATCGACTGGATCATCACCGGGTCAAGATTTGCGTTTTAGTTGGGAAAAGGTAGAATCTACATGGAATTTTGCCAATAAAATATGGAATGCCTCTCGGTTTGCGTTAATGAATATGGGTGACCTTACTTATGAAGAAATGGATCTTACGGAAAAGAAATCTGTTGCTGATGAGTGGATTCTTACCCGACTTAATGAAACCATCCAACAAGTAACGAAAACGATTGATCATTATGAGTTTGGGGAAGCGGGAAGAGCTCTTTATAACTTCATTTGGGATGATGTTTGTGATTGGTATATTGAAATGGCAAAACTTCCTCTATATGGAGAAGATGAAACGGCCAAGAAGACAACTCGCTCCGTTTTAGCTTATGTTTTAGACCAAACCATGAGGATGTTGCACCCATTCATGCCGTTTATTACGGAAGAAATTTGGCAGCAGTTACCTCATCAAGGCGAATCCATTACGAGAGCTTCATGGCCACAAGTTAGAAGTGAATTATCAAACCAACAAGCTGCAACAGAAATGAAAAGGTTGATGGAAATTATTCGTTCTGTACGCTCCATTCGACAAGATGTGGATACACCAATGTCTAAATCAATTGATATTCTAATTAAAGCTGAAACGAAAGTTGTCCAAGAACTACAAAAAAACCAAGCGTATCTAGAACGTTTTTGTAATCCCCAAAACCTTACTATCGCTACTGAAATTTCTACTCCAGAAAAAGCAATGACAGCAGTTGTATCTGGAGCGGAGTTATATTTACCATTAGAGGGTTTAATTAACATCGAAGAAGAGATCCAACGACTTGAAAAGGAATTTAAAAAGTGGGATGATGAAGTTAGGCTCGTTCAAAAGAAACTTTCCAACGAAGGTTTTGTTAAGAAAGCGCCTGAGAAAGTAATCGCAGCGGAACGAGAAAAGGAAAAAGATTATTTAGAAAAACGTTCGAAAGTTGAAGCTAGAATTCAAGAGTTGAAAAAGTAAAAAATGAATCATACAAGGGGCTGATGTAGGGAATCCTGTCAGCCTCTTCCTTATGGGAGGAACTGAGGAATGACCTATGAAGAAGCCATTCAATGGATACATCAGCGTTTAAAACATGGAATAAAGCCTGGTCTTGCAAGAATAGAATGGTTTATGGAGAAGTTAGGCTCTCCAGAGAAGAAAATTCCAGCTGTTCATATTGCGGGTACTAATGGAAAGGGCTCTACTGTAACCTATATGAGAAATATCCTTGAGGCAGAAGGATATCGTGTAGGAACCTTTACTTCACCGTATATCGAAACTTTTAATGAACGAATAAGTGTGAATGGAGTTCCTATATCAGATGAAGAGTGGATTCAGCTTGTAGAGGTTATAAAACCACTTTCTGAAGAACTTGAAGCTACAACATCCCTTGGTTCTCCATCAGAATTTGAGGTTATAACTGCAATGATGTTTTATTATTTTGATACTCACCCCGTTGACCTTGTCGTCATTGAAACAGGATTAGGAGGAAGACTGGATTCAACCAATGTTACCCAACCACTTTTAACCATCATTACAAGCATCGGATTGGACCACACAGAATTTTTAGGGAATACTTATGAAAAAATTGCTTATGAAAAAGCTGGAATAATAAAGCCTGGAATCCCAGTTATAGCAGCTGGGACCACAACTAGTGCAGCTGCTGTGATCGAAGAAAAGGCCGTTGAGTTAAAGGCACCATATTATAAAGTTTCCGAGAATCTATCTTTTCTATGGAAGGAATCTTCTCGTAACGGAGAATACTTCGATGTTTTTCTACCAGAGGGAAAAGAATTAAAAAATCTCTTTATTTCTATGAAAGGAAGGCACCAAATCTCTAATGCAACCCTAGCTGTTATAGCGACTGTTCTTTTAAGGGAGAAAGGCTATGATGTATCTGATGAATCCATTAGACTCGGTTTGAGTAAATCCGCATGGATGGGAAGATTTGAAAAGGTAATGGATCAACCAGAGGTTATTTTAGATGGTGCCCATAATTTAGAAGGGATCCAAGCTCTTTGTCAGACGGTAGAGAAACATTACTCAACTTATAAAAAACACCTTGTTTTTTCTGCTTTAGGAGACAAACCTTTACGCCAAATGATTGAATTTTGTGATGAAACTTTTGATTCCATTTTATTTACAACCTTTAGTTTTCCTAGAAGCATTCCAGCAAGTGATCTAGCAAAATACAGTCAGAATCCCCAAAAATCTATAAACGAAAAATGGGAGGATGCGATTGAAGGGCTTTTAAGGACTGCGAGTAAAGAGGATTTAATTGTTGTGACTGGATCCCTGTACTTTATTTCAGAAGTAAGAAAATATTTCAAAAGATAATGAATTAGAAAAAATATTGTGTGAATTTTTTAATTTTTTATTAAACCATTAGGAAATTTAGCTTATAATAGAGAAATAGATAATAGAACTAAAGGATCAAGTGAATTGGAGATGCTGCTTATGGTTAGCCCATTTAAAAGTAGAATGATATGGATCGTTTGGTTAGTATTTTGGCCGACCACATTATTTTTGGTTTATCAATATTCTGGTTTTACTTTAACTGGAAGAGAATTTGATCTTATTTCATTTGTTGTCCTCATGTCTATTGTCGCTTTTTTCCCTATCGTGGTAAATGAAACACCTATTTTTTTCATTCATGGAATTAGTCTAGTCGTATTTCTTTATTTTGGATTGTTTACTGAGATTCTTTTAACCACTATAGCTGTATTTGTTTTAATAGGAAAAGTTCGTGTTAGAAAAAATGACTTATATCGTATACCTTTAAATCTACTGATGTTTTCAACGATCTCCATTATTGGTGCCCTAGTATTCTATGCCCTTGGTGGAAAAAATGGAGAAATTTCACTTGTTATTGCAAGTAACATGATACCAATTGTAGGCTATGCCCTAGCGGTGTTTATTTCTAATCAATTAATTTTATACGTTATTAGTACAAAAGTTATAGGTAGAAAAGAACGTTTTTTTGATAAAGGACTTTTATGGGAATTCATGACATCCCTATTCGTTCTTCCCGTTGGACTTGTTCTTTATATCATGTACACCGAGATCGGTGCAGCGGCCATTTATTATGTAGGGTTACCTTTCGTTAGTCTTTCCATTATTCTTACCCTGTACTACTCGAGTCAGAGGATAAACAATTATCTTCAAAAGGCAAGTGAAATTGGACATCTGTTATCAGGAAGATTGGAAGTTTCAGAGGTTTTAGATACTATGGTTGCAAAGCTTTCCGATTTACTCCCTTTAGATTATCTGTATGTTTATGATGTAGAAGGGGATAAAGAATTACGTTTAATGCGTTTTTTTGACTCTAATGAGAAAAAAGATAGGCCAAATGTTTTTCTGCAAAAGTTTGAAGGAATTAGTGGGAAGGTTTGGGGACATAGAGAAGGGGTTTTGTATCGCAATAGAAAAGAATGGGCTCACTTAACGAGTGGGCAAATTCCTTCATCAGTCGAGAGCATTATTTCTATTTTGATTGAACGAGATCACCAGCCTATCGGAGTTCTAACGGTGGCATCTAATAAAAAGAGAGCCTATGAAAAGTTTCAATATATGATCCTTGATATCTTAGGGAATCATCTGGCAGTAGCACTAGAAAATGCCAAGCATTATGAAGAAACGAAAAATAAGAGTGAGCGCTGTCCTTTAACCAAATTATATAATTATCGGTATTTTGAAGATCGCTTAATAGAAAGCTTTTCACTAATAGATAAAAACAGTCAAAATCATAATATGTCCCTGATCCTATTAGACCTCGACCACTTTAAGTTGGTAAACGATACTTATGGCCATCAAAGTGGAAATGAAATCTTATGTGAGGTAGCAAATCGTTTAACCAATATCATAGGAGATAAGGGGATTGTAGCAAGGTACGGGGGAGAAGAGTTTGTCATTTTGTTACCTAAAGTGAACCGAGAACATTGCTTACATATTGCAGAAAATATAAGAAGAAAGATTGCTAACCATCCGTTTCTAGTACATGAACATATTTTAGATGATCCTAATGACGTTTATGTAACAGTAACTGCCAGTATAGGAATAGCTACCTATCCTGAGGATTGTGAAGATGCTATGGATCTTGTTCGTCATGCTGACCGCGCCATGTATTTAGGTGCTAAACGAAGAGGAAGAAATAAGGTAGCCTCTTATGCTACATTGTCAGAAGCAGCTGAATAAGCTGCTTTTTTTATACTATCAGAATTTGTAAGGTGATAGAGAATTTGTCTAGCTCCAGCGAAAAAACTTCATCGAGTAATCTTCTGAATTATTGCCTCGAGTAATCGCACTAGGGAAGCTACATAGAGCTACTTCGCAGAAACAAGTGATTTTCTTGTTTCGAAGGGCGCTTGCGCTTTTCTTAAGAGATAGGAAAGTATAAAATTTGTCTAGCTCCAGCGCCCTATCGACTAGAGTCGGTTCCCTCCTCTCTATCGATAAGTCAACATCGATGAAGGAGGTTCGGTTAAAAACGCGACATCCGATTACTCGGCCCACCGAAAACATTTGTCGCAACACCGAACTGACTCGCAGGATGCGAGCCCTCGTGAACCGTGTTTCCTTTGGGCCTACACGATGTAGGTCACGTCGGCGTTGTCACACGATGTGACGGTTTTAGCCGACGATCCTTAATATCGATGAGGTCCACCGCCTTACGTCGATGATCAAGGGCGCTTGTGCTTTTCTTATGGGACAATGGGAAGTCTTATTCTCCTTGTGATTGGGAAGGTTAAAAAGAAGAAGAAAATTCTATTTGGACCCTATATTTAATTGGGAACATTAACAGCCTATTTTTGAAGATAAACTTATACAGTGTATATAAACAGCTTCTTCATACATTAATAGTTATTAGTAGTTAGGAGGAAAATGTGTGTCTCTTTATCGCCGAACAAAGTCAAGGCTACATGTAATCATAAAAGATCATGTGGTTCGTTACGTGATTAACCATCAGCCGAAAGTAGAGAGTATTATATCTTATGGTGAAATCCCCATTCCAAAAGGCGTTTTACAGGATGGTAAAATAATGAATCATAAAGCATTTGTAGAATTAATGAAAGGAATGGTAGAGAAAGAACGAATCCACAGGTCTGAAGTTTTCTTTACTGTTCCAGATGCAACAGCTATCATCCGTACCCAGGGAGTCCCCAAGGGATTATCAATAGATGAGATTAAGGGATATTTATATTTACAAATAGGAAATAAAATCCATTTACCTTTTTCCAATCCTATTATCAATATTCATCGAACAAACCACGTAATGGATGAGGAAGAGCAAGTATTACTATTTGCATTTCCAGCAGAAAGACTTAGACAGTTTCAATTGTTGTTTAAAGAGTTAACCCTAAACCCAGTTGTAGCCGATTTATCTACTTTATCCTTATATAGATTGTATGTCCAAAAAGAATTAGCGGAAACGGATGAATATTTATTGAGTGTTCAGTGGAATGTGGATTCGATAGTCTTAACCGTATTTCATGAGTCACATCCTGTTTTTTTCCGTCATATGAAATCTACTCTTCCTAGCGAAAAATGGGTTTATAAACCCGATAAATGGATCCACAGTCCTGATTCTGTTTTTTTCTGGAAAGGAGAAAAAGGTCATATCAATGGATATGTGGAAGATAAATTATTGGAAATAGAGAGGTTTATGAATTTTTATAAGTCTCCTACTGCTAATGGAGAAGCAAGTATTAACAAAATTATTCTTACTGGAGACTTTCCAGAATTAGAGGGCATTATTGAAAAATGCAGACAAAGATTTAAGTTGCCAATAAATGATATACAGGAAGACATTACTATAATACCAAAGAGATATGTAGAGGCCCTTGGACTTGCAATTAAACCAGTAATATAAGGGGGAAAATGATTGTCAAAATACACTTTCTAGAAGAAAAAAGAAGCAAACTGTTTCTGCTGTCCTTTAATTCTATAAAATGAAGATACCGAAAAGTTTTTGGGGTGCTAAGAAACTTCGTTTCAAATTACGTTATTGGCGTAAAACGGCGATTCAACACAAAGTCGAAGAAATGGCTCATTATGCAGGTATACGTATTTCAAGAGTCCATCCTCGAAACACAAGTGCATTAGCATATGATGGTTCTGGAAAAGTAGAACGTAATAATAAAAAAGGCCTTGCCACGTTCACTACGGGCAAGATCTATCATGCTGATCTGTCAGCTAATTATAATATAGCAACTCGTTATTTTATTCGGGCATATCAAAAATCCATGTCTGAAAATTCATGGTTGTCCCTACAGGCAAAAGTTCCTGTATTGGAAAAAAGAACATCACAAACTTTATCTTCGTTAATTAGTCTTAATCGTGCTTGTTTTGTACTGTATTCATGATAAGGGATGCTCCATCAAATTGCGTAAGCAATTAGTTGGAGAGGTTCACTTGTAAGTATCATCAAAAGGATATGAGGAATTTATTCGGTTTTTGTCGGAATTGCAAAACCTGTCAAGAATAAATCAAATAGAATCTCTTAATTTCTAATTCGCTACAGCAGAAGATGCGTTCTTATTCTCGTTATCTTTTTCTATATTCTATTATCCCCTGCTAGAAGACGAATTTCTTCAGGAATCGAACCTATAGAATAGGCGAATGAAAACAAAATTTGAATAAAAATGACGAAAAGCTTTTTCAAGAAGACGACATTAGTCGCCTTCTTTTTTTTCTATACTGTGATAGAGTTAATAGAAATCGATGGCTAAGGAGGGGCAATGTGGATAAGCAATCTATTACAGTAAAGCTTAATAAGGATCCGAATTTCAACGAAACCAAGCCAAAGAACATAGACTCCTTTCAGAAAGAGGATGAAGAATCTCCTTACACAATAGTAGAGTGGGATCGTAACGATTCCGTCCACTCTCATAAAAATAAAAAAAAGAGAAAATCTAGAAGGAAATGGCCATCATCAAACTCTTCATTTAAGGGACTAGCTATAACGCTTATTTCTGCCCTCATTGTTGGAGGGATCTTTGGCTTTGGAATGTTAAAGCTATTTACAGGCATGGAAGGAACAAATAATCTTCCCCCTGTTTCAGTTCCATCTGCATCCAATAATGGAGAAAAAGAAGTCCAAGATAACAATGTAAACTCTTCTTCACTTACATTGTCGGGAATATCCATGTATGTGATTCAGCTTGGGATATTTTCAACTGCTGAAAAAGCAGAAGAGCAAAGGGACATCTACCAAACAAAAGGGGTACAAAGTATCGTTTGGCCACGAGAGAATCAATACTTTTTATTTGCTGGTTTAGGTAGTGATAAGGATGATTTAAAAACCTTTGCCTCTTCTATTTCCGAGCGAGAGATAGAAATCTATGTGAAGGAATGGGAAATTCCAGCTATGGAAAAAGAAATTGACACGGCTGATCAAAACTTCATAGAAAGTAGTATTCAAAAGATAAAGGAGGGAATTACTGCCCAGTCAAATGGGAGCCAAGCCAATTGGACTCAATCCCTATCTGATTTTCATGGAGAAGGAGTGGACATGGAAAAGTATCCTTTTATGCAAATATTACAGAATTCATCTAGGGATATGGGGGGGGGAGATGGAGAATTTGAAACAAAACAGAGAATACAAATAAACTTACTGGCAGCACTGAAGGAATATGAAAAGTGGGGCAGCAACTAAATATTTTTTTATTTTTACAGGTTTTTTAAAAATAAACATTGGTGAATAATGAATAATAGCAAAAAGCATGGTGTAAAATTGCTTTTTGCTATTTTATTTGTCTTTAAAAATACAATAATGTAAGCTTGTGTTCATTGATTAAAAACAGATAAGATAAGTCTACCCTTATCTTTAGATATGGAGTGAACCAAATGAACGAACTAGTATTAGCTTCTACTTCTCCTAGACGTAAGGATTTATTATTTCAACTTGGGTATTCTTTTTCTATTCGTCCATCCCATGCAGATGAATCCCTAGATGAAGGCATATTACCAATGGATGCAGCGATTTTATTAGCGAAGAGAAAAGGTGAAGAGTGTCCATTTCATTCCAATCATGAGGTCATTATAAGTGCTGACACAGTCGTAGCATTGAATCAAAAAATTTTAGGAAAGCCATCCACTCCTATGGAAGCTTTAGAGATGCTACAGTTCTTAAATGGTCAAACACATGAGGTTATTACTGGAGTACGGATCGCTTCAGTATGTGATGAAGTTCTTTTCTCCGAAACAACTAAGGTTACTTTTTGGGAGCTAACTGATGACGAGGTAAATCGCTATGTTACTACTGGTGATCCCTATGACAAAGCTGGTGGCTACGGTATACAAAGTCATGGGGCCTTCTTAGTAAAGCAGATTGAAGGGGATTACAATAATGTAGTTGGCCTTCCGATATCGAGACTAGTCAGAGAACTTGAGAAATTTGGCATTCATCCTGCAACATGGTAAGGGAATTTATTTAAAAGGGGGTAGAAAACCACGTGGCATCTGTCATGATCAAGGATGTTCCAAAATGTGATCGTCCTCGTGAAAGACTGATCCAGTTGGGCGCAAAGCATCTTTCCCAACAGGAATTAATTTCTATTTTATTAGGAAGTGGTACAAAAGAAGAATCGGTTACCAATTTAGCACAACGGCTACTCATGCATTTTGAAGGAATTCAGTTACTTAAGGATGCGTCTGTAGATGAACTTGTTGCTATTAAAGGTATTGGAGAAGCGAAAGCAGTGACTATATTGGCCGCTGTTGAATTAGGGCGCAGAATCCATCAGCTACAACCTCAGGAACGCTATGTTATTCGAAGCCCAGAAGACGGTGCAGATTACATTATGGAAGAAATGCGAGATTTAAAACAAGAGCATTTTGTGGCCATGTACCTTAATACGAAAAATCAAATTATTCATAGGCAGACCATTTTTATTGGTAGCCTGAATTCTTCCATCGTCCATCCGCGTGAGGTCTTTAAAGAAGCGATTAAGAGATCGGCAGCTTCCATCATATGTGCGCATAATCATCCTTCCGGCGTGCGCCTGCGAGGTGCGTAAATTTAGTGATTTCTTGGAAATCTAGAACTCCTTACAATGTTCTATGGTCAGCATCTTACCTTGAGAGGAAACTCATAGAGGGAACAGAGCATGATGTGAAAAGGAGAAAAGACGACAAAGCTATCTAATGTCGAGTCAGTTCTTCAGACCAAGTGATGTATGGTAAAAGCTATACTGCTTGAATCCTAGGCGAATGAGCGATGGGTGCGCCATTGTCTACGATAGCTAACAGGCAATGAGGACAAAATGGGGGACGTATCGCCTGAGCGTCCGTTGGAAATCACCGCTTTCCTGTCCATAGTAAGGTTTGTCCTTCAATCCTCAACTAGAGGAAACCGTCGAAAGGGATACCTAACCATCACATATCTAAATTTATGTCATAATGCAGGGATTACCTAAGTGCAAGTGCCAAATGGCTATTAGACATTGGTCTATGAAAATTGCATATGGTAACGGAGTCTCCATAGTACCCAACGTTTGCTTGTAATGAGTTTAGCAGGGGGAAGGGAGATAGGTTGATGTTAACGTCAATGAGAAAGGAGTCATGAATATGGCAACAAATCCATTTCATCAGTTAGACGTTATAAGGAACGCTTCTCAAAAAGGTAAAACTATAACCGATTGTTACCGTCTTATGTATAACAGAAAATTATGGATAAAGGCATATGCAAAACTATATCCGAATGATGGGAATCTAACAAAAGGAACGTCTGATGAAACCATCGATGGTTTTAGTTTGCAAAAGATTGATGAAATCATAGAGCAACTTAAAAATGGGACGTTTCGTTTTGCACCTGTAATTCCAAAAGCAAATGGTAAAAAGAGAACTTTAGGGGTTCCTAACTTCAAAGATAAGTTGGTACAGGAAGTAATGAGAATGATTATGGAAAACGTTTATGAACCAACCTTCTCAGATAATTCACACGGATTCAGAGAGGGAAGAAGCTGTCATACAGCATTATCCCAAATAAAGAATACGTGGAAAGGGTTAACATGGTGTATAGAAGGAGATATAAAAGGCTTTTTCGACCATATTGACCATTCTGTTCTATTAAATCTTATTTCAAAAAGAGTCAATGACCATCGTTTTCTTCTGCTTATTCACAATGCACTTACAAGTGGTGTCATGGAAAATTGGACTTATCATAAAACTTACAGCGGAACACCACAGGGTGGTATTATCTCACCATTACTAGCCAATATCTACCTTCATGAGTTTGACCTATTCATGGAAAAGCAAATGGAGAATTTTGATATAGGTAAAATAAGGGATAGAAACAAGGAGTATAGGCGTATACGCTCAGAAATCAGCACTCTCTCTCGAAAAGTTAAGAGACTTGATGAGAGAAATGGACATCAATTATGGGAAAACAGAGAGGTATTGATACTAGGTATCGAAGAACTTAAGCGCAAACAAGTTCTAATACCTTCAGTAGACCCTATGGATAAAAACTATCAAAGAATGAAATATGTCCGTTATGCAGATGATTTTGTAATTGGTATAGCTGGTTCCAAAGATAGTACAGTGGATGTAAAAGAAAAGATAAAGGACTACCTTAAACGAGAACTACACCTTGAATTAAGTGAAGAAAAAACACTTATAACCCTTTTGGAAAATCCAATTCCCTTTCTTGGATATGAATTTCGAAAGTGGAATGAAATCAAGGTCACCAGGGCTTCGTATAAAAACCATAAGCATCCTCTGAAAAAAAGAACTCTTTCTGGTGCAATAAAGTTAGAAATACCTGAGAAGAAAATTAGAAATTTTGCTATAACAAACGGATATGGTAATCTGGATAATTTCAAAATTATACATCGGGCAAAGCTTATTAACAATTCGGAATTAGAAATTCTGCATACTTATAACGCTGAACTTAGAGGAATTGCAAACTATTACAAGCTGGCAAATAATTATCATCATCTTGATAAGTTATTTTATCTAGCAGAGAGTAGTTTTATCAAAACCATTGCTAATAAACGAAGAAGTACCTCTATGAAGGTTGCCTCAACCATGAGAACACACAAACAAGGAGTTCTATGTATAGTTAGGAAAGATAAACATGGCAACGATAAAATCCACCAGTTTGTGAAACTAAAAGACTTGCCGAAACATAAAGGTGCAATAAAAGCAGACTCTCCTGAAATTGATACGTATGTAAATACGATGAAATATTCAGGAAGGACAGAATTTGAAAATCGTTTATTAGCAAATAAATGTGAAGCGTGTGGTACAACAGAAGGTCAGATGGAAGTCCATGACATCAGAAAGTTGAAGGACTTGAAAAAGAAATTAAACTTAAAATACTTGGACAAAATTATGATTGAACGCAACAGAAAAACAATTGTCCTGTGTTTTAAATGCCATCATGACCACCATGAGAAGCAAATTCCGATTAAACAACTGGCGAGCCGTATACGCTGAAAGGTGTACGTACGGTTCTGAGGGGGGGATTGTGAAACCTACTTGGGCGACCAAATAAGGCGCATGTTCCCTACCCTACGACCCTAGTCCTTCGCAAGAGGATATCCATGTAACTAGGAGATTGTTAGAATGTGGGAAAATACTTGGAATCGAACTTTTGGACCACATCATTATTGGTGATCGTAAATTTGTATCATTAAAAGAAAAAGGCTATCTGTAAGGGCTACCTATTTTTATTTTTTTCTCGTATAATAAGAAATACAACAGATTTCGTTAAGCGCCATTCATATGTCTTTTTGAAAAAGACAGGGATTGGCGCTTCTATACGTTTGTGCTAATCGTTTTTACAATACATATTTCTATCCGTTTTTGCATGTATATTTAAAAACAGGATCAAAGTTTTTTAGAAAAACTTTTAATAAAAGAAAGGGAGATTCAATTGGCTAAATTTGGATTTTCTCAAGACCTTGGCATAGATCTTGGAACGGCAAACACATTGGTTTTTGTTAAAGGAAAAGGTGTTATTGTTAGAGAGCCATCTGTCGTTGCTCGAAATTTAGATAATGGAACGGTTATCGCTGTTGGAAATGATGCGAAAAATATGATTGGAAGAACCCCTGCCAATATATCGGTTATTCGACCAATGAAAGATGGGGTTATTGCCGATTTTGATACAACGGCAGCTATGATGAACCATTATATGAACCAAGCTATGAAAAACCGGTCAAGATTTACAAGAAAACCTAATGTAATGGTATGTGTTCCCTCTGGCATTACTATGGTAGAAGAACGTGCAGTTATTGATGCTGCAAAACAAGCGGGGGCAAAGGAAGCTTACCCAGTTCCAGAACCATTTGCTGCTGCCATTGGGGCCGGGTTACCTGTTTGGGAACCGACTGGCAGTATGGTAGTTGATATTGGGGGAGGAACAACAGAAGTAGGAATTATTTCCCTGGGTGGGATTGTTCAGAGCCAGTCTATCCGTATTGCAGGGGATGAAATGGATGAGGCTATTGTTCAATACGTTAGAAAGCATTATAATTTGATGATTGGGGAAAGAACAGCAGAAGCTATTAAAATGGAAATTGGATTCGCAGGTACTCCTAGCGAAGAAGAGGAAATGGATATTCGAGGAAGAGATCTCATAGCCGGTCTTCCTAAAACCATATCCATTACCGTTCATGAAATATCGGAAGCATTAAATGATACAGTTGAATCCATAATAAATGCCGTCAAAAATACACTTGAAAAATCTCCACCAGAGCTTGCTGCAGATATCATAGATAGAGGAATTGTACTAACTGGTGGTGGAGCTCTTCTAAGAAACTTAGATGTTGTGCTAAGTGAACAAACGAATATTCCTGTATTTGTTGCGGAAGAGCCATTAGACTGTGTGGCAATTGGTACGGGTAAATCATTAGATTACATTCACCATTTTAGAAATTCTCCAAATGTCGCGAGGCGTCCAACCATTGAATAAGTAGGTGCTTTTACTATGCCGTCTTTTTTTCGAAATAAACGTTTAATTATTATTTTAATTAGTTTTATACTTTTAGTAAGTCTTATAGGGGTTTCTATGAGGGACCGAGAAAATCTTACTATTCCAGAACAAGTGATCATGGATTCTGTTGGGTGGCTGCAAACCCTTTTTAATCAGCCTGTACTTTTGGTGAAAGAAGTATCTGAAAACATTAGGGATATGAAAGATACCTACGACGAAAACCAGATTTTAAAATCTAAACTTACAGAATATCGTTCATTAATAGTTGAAGTACAGGAACTTAGAGAAGAAAATGAGGAATTACGTAATATTGTGGGTAAGGAAGAGTCGCTTCGAAACTACAAGCCCATACAAGCCACGGTTATTGCTAGAAGTCCTGAAAGCTGGTTTGATCAGCTAACCATTAATAAAGGAAAATTACATGGTGTTGAAAAGAATATGGCTGTAATAACGGGAGATGGAATGGTTGGGAAGGTTCAATCTGCCTCTCAAGGAAAGGCAACCGTTAAGCTCCTAAGCGGATTTGATCGCAGTAATCGAATTTCTGCTGTTATTTCAGGAGAAGAAGGAAATATTTATGGACTTATCGAAGGGTATGATGACGATAAAGAAGCCTTATTATTAGTCATTAAGAGAGGTTCTTATGAAGAAGACATTAAAGAGGGGCAAATGGTCTCGAGTTCAGGAATGGGCGGTGTCTTCCCAAGTGGACTATTCATTGGAACTATAATGGAAGTCTCTATTGACGAATATGGCTTAACAGAGAATGCCTATGTAAAGCCAGCAGCCAATTTGTACGATATGAATCATGTAATGGTCGTGGATCGGGAAATGGAGATAGCTGACCCTAATGCAGAGGAGATTCTCGAAGGAGAGGGTGAAGAAGAATGAAAAGAGCCATTCTTCCTCTCCTTTTACTTGTCAGTCTTATTCTTGAGAGCATAGCGTTAGAGTTTTTGCCTAACCAATATTTAGTGCGAGATTTTATGATAACTCCCCACTGGGTATTTGTTATGATTTTGTACATTGCTATATTTTATGATTCTGACCGAACTTATATGTCAGTTTTATACGGGATTACTTTTGGATTTTTAGTAGACATTCTTTATACAGATATCTTAGGTGTATATATGTTTACTTATGGAATAGTCGCCTATGTGGTTCACGGACTTAAAAAAATGCTTCATGCCAATTTTTTTGTTGCATTTCTCCTCTCCTTCCTTGGCCTTTTGCTTGTTGAGTGGAGTTTATATATTGTCTATACAATGACTGGGGTAGCATCTATGGGGGTAGAAACCTATATGCTGTATAGGCTAATTCCGACAATGACTGCAAATCTCATCTTTATGATCATTCTTTATCCATTTTTTCCTCGTCAGTTATATCAATTAGCAGAAATGCATCTTTCTAAACCAAAAAAGGGATAAGATTTGTTGAGAAAAGAGGATTTTTTACTTATAAAATCGAACTATTTAGTTTGAGGTGAACTTCACGTTATGGACAAACGACAAGTAGTAACAATAAAAGGAACAAAAGATGGACTAACCTTATATTTAGATGATACCTGCTCCTTTGAGGAAATCTTAAAGGAATTAAATGAAAAATTAACAACAGAACATGTTAGTGAGAATCAACCGTTTATCACAGTTCATGTGAAGCTGGGAAACCGATACTTACATAAAGAACAGGAAGAACAATTAAGGGGAATTGTACGAAAGAAGAAAAAGTTAGTGATTCATTCCCTCGAGTCCAATGTACTAACAAAAGAAGAGGCTTTAGAATGGAAAAAAAACTTAGAAGTAACTACGATAACAAAAGTGGTTCGCAGTGGACAAGTAATGAAGGTAGATGGTGATCTCCTTTTATTAGGGGATGTTAACCCAGGTGGCTCTATTATAGCGTCAGGGAATATTTATGTTATGGGTTCACTGAGGGGGATTGCCCACGCTGGTTCAAAAGGGAATCAGGAGGCTATTATTGCTGCTTCCTACATGGAGCCCAGCCAATTAAGAATTGCTGACTATATTAGTCGCTCTCCTGACTACGAGTCTGAAGGCGCTTATATGGAATGTGGCTTTATTGACCGCCATCAAAATAAAATTGTAATCGAACGTTTACAAACGGTCATACAAAAAAGACCGAATTTTTATTGGGAGGAAAGGGGAATATCTAATGGGTGAGTCGATTGTAATAACATCGGGTAAAGGTGGAGTAGGGAAAACAACAACAACAGCAAACTTAGGTACAGCTCTTGCTTTAACTGGTAAGAAGGTATGCTTAATTGATACAGATATTGGCCTTAGAAACCTTGATGTCGTCATGGGATTAGAAAATCGTATTATTTACGATATTATTGATGTCACCGAAGGAAGATGTAAACTGCAATCTGCATTAATTCGTGATAAACGATTTGATGATTTGGTGTTGCTTCCTGCTGCTCAAACCAGTGATAAGACTGCTTTAACTCCTGAAGCTATGGTGAAAATTGTAGACGAACTCCGTCCGGATTATGATTATATCTTAATAGATTGTCCCGCAGGTATTGAGCAAGGATATAAAAACGCCGTTGCTGCAGCAGACAAATCTGTAGTAGTTACGACTCCTGAAAAATCTAGTGTTAGAGATGCTGATCGAATTATTGGTCTATTGGAAAAGGAAAATGTCGATTCTCCAAAACTGATCATTAACCGAATTCGTAATCACATGGTGAAAAGCGGAGACATGTTGGATATTGATGAAATAGTGGCTATTCTTTCCATTGATTTGCTAGGGATTGTTGCAGATGATGATGAAGTCATCAAAGCTTCTAATCATGGTGAGCCTGTCGCTTTTCAACCGAATACAAAAGCTTCTATAGCCTATCGAAATATTGCAAGAAGAATTTTAGGAGAAACTGTTCCACTTCTTTCCTTAGAAGATGACAAGGGAATGTTTACAAAAATGAAAAAGTTCTTTGGTTTAAAAGCCTAAATTTCTAATAAAGTGAAACTTCAATCAGTGGCCGTCCCCATTGATTGTTAGCAATGACCTATAGGCCCTTGAACTAATCGGATATTTACGGGCAGAAATACCCCCACCTACTTTTCTCGTTTTACGTAAGATTTGAGGTGGGGGTATTTCTGCCCGTTCATGCGGGATAAAGGTTTTTTTGTTGGAATATCTCGCCCAACTCTCTCATAGACTTGTACAAACTTCTTTAAAAAATAAGGATGGGGTCTATGAAACGAGATGTAAAATTGATAAGAAAAAGTATAGAAGCGAGAAGAAAAAAGAAGTACGGTTTGAAAAAACATTCACCTTCCAAGCTTCCCCCTTTGGTACAAGAGGAGGAGCGATATGGATTGTATCCTTTTTCACCGTCTATAGAAGATTCTAAGAATACTTCTCCAACACCAGTTCCTTTTTTGTTTAAACTTGTTTTGTCTGGTATCTTATTTTTCTCGGTAGCGATCCTGTTACAGCTTGATGATCGTTTTGCTGGACCACAAAAGTGGGTTGAGTATCAGTTAACTGAAGAATTTCAGTTCGCCGCAGTTAATAGCTGGTATAAAGATACTTTTGGGGAGCCTTTAGCTTTTCTGCCTATTTATGATGAACAGGAAAGTGAGGAAAATAAGGATAATAGTCAGATGTTAGCAATGCCTGTGACTGGTACAATTGGACAAACCTTTCAAGTTAATGGAGAGGGGATCCTTATTCAGACGAATGAAAAGTCGTTTGTAAAGGCCATGGAGGAAGGTACGGTTGTTTTTGCTGGGAATCGAGAAGACACTGGGAAAACAGTAATTATTCAACATAGTGACAATACTAAGTCCTATTATGGTCAGTTATCTAGTATATTAGTCGAGCAATATCAAGGGATTAATAAAAATGATGCAGTTGGAGAAGTAATTCCACAAGAGGGGAAAACACATTCCTTTTATTTTGCCATAGAGAAAAATAAGAAATTTATTGATCCATTGGAAGTTATGAAGGTAGACGATCTACCATGAGCCGAATACCTCCCATTCATATACATCCACTTCTTTGGCTAATGATTGGAATTGCATGGATAACCGGTTCTTTTTGGGATTTAATTATTATTTATGGAATTTTATTCATACATGAATGGGGTCATGGGGGCATGGCTCTTTTTTTTCGCTGGAAGATCCATTCTATGACCTTTTTTCCGTTTGGAGGAAAGATGGAAACAGACGAGTTTGGTCATCGACCTGCAATAGAGGAGATATTAGTCATTCTAGCAGGTCCTGCAACTCATATTTTTATTTTTATTTTTGCTGCTTTAGGACAGAATAGAGGATTCCTCTCACCATATTTGGTAGAACAGATTCTTTATTATAATCAAATCATTTTCATTTTTAATTTACTTCCTATATGGCCGCTAGATGGTGGAAAGCTTGTCTTTGAGTGGCTTTCCGTTTTAAAACCATATAAAGATGCCTATGAAAAAACGATTATGTTATCAGTATGTTGTCTATTGTTGGGCTCCGTCATACTCTATATGAATATTCCTTTTTCCGTAACCCCCCTTTTTATGATTGCTTTTCTCTTGTATGAAAATAAGCTAGAATGGAAGCATCGGACGTACCAATGGATTCGACATTTGATGTCACGGACGCAAACGTTAAGATATGAACCTAAAATTCAACCTTTATTTGTAGATCCTGCTGAGAGAATTAGTGCCGTGGTTAAAAACTACAAAAAGGGATATCAGCACCCTGTTTATGTTCTTCTTGATTCGAAAACATATGTGGTAGACGAAAGAGCGATTGTTTGGGCTTATTTAAATGGTAATAATAAACCGATTATGGACTTGATAACCCATTAATAATGTAGGAAAGGGAAACGATTCATGAAACGAATATTTATCTCAACATCAGGATATGAAAAATTTGCAATGCATTTTGATGAAATCGGAATTGCAGATATACGCTTAGAACGTTTATCTCAACCAAATATCATAGGAAATATTTATATAGCAAGAGTGACAAAAGTTTTACCTGAACTTCAATCAGCGTTTGTGGACTTTGGTTCTCGCCAAGAAGGCTTCCTGCCTTTTCATGAAATTCCCGGATTTACGAAGGGGACGATCCCTGTCCATGAAGGAGAAAAAAAAATCATTCAGGTTATAAAAGAAGCCTATGGTACGAAGGGCGCAAAACTTACTGCAAACATTACAATTCCTGGTCATCATTTTGTTTTTCTACCATTTGGTGAATATATTGCCTGTTCTAAACGGATACCGGATCATCAAAAAGAGGATTTAAAAAATTGGTGTCAAAAATTCTTAAGTGACTCAGAAGGCTTGATTATTAGGACGTCTGCTCAGGGGAGGGAGGGGAAGCTTTTATCAAGCGAGATTCATGCTTTAAAGCAAAAATGGGAGATGATCCTTGCTTCTCAAAATGAAGGGAAGGTTCCCATCTGTCTTTTTGAAGACGCTCTTATTCCTGACCAATTTTTACGAAAAAAACCTTTGGATTCTGTTGATGAAGTTTGGTTTGATGATGCTGAAACCTACAGAAGGTGTAAAGAGGAATATAGGGAAGTGCAACAAAAATTTTATTGGAAACACCATGATTTTCCTTTGCCCTTTTCCCTTGATGTAGCTTTTGATCAGGTTTTATCACATAAAGTAACGACAAAAGAAGGGGTAACCCTTCATTTTGATAGTACAGAAGCATGTCATGTTATTGATGTTAATTCTAATCATTTTAGAAGTCATCATCAAAAAGAGGATTTTGTTAGAAAAACAAATGTAATTGCAGCCCAGATAATTGCTAGGCACATTCGTTTACGAAATCTATCAGGGATTATACTTATTGATTTTATAGATATGAAAAAATCTGAACATCGAGAAGAAGTCATAAAACAACTCTCAAATGCACTTAAGAATGACCCACTTCGAACGGAGATCTATGGATTTACTAAATTAGGAATGCTGGAAATGACACGAAAAAGAGAAGGGAAATCGCTGGCGCTTCAAGTGTTACAAACATCAGATGACCACATTAGCTATTCCCTTGATACATGGGTATATAGGTTAGAACGTAAAATTAGAGAGTTGGGAAAAGGACAGGAGGCTATTCTAGTTGATATACGTCCTGAGCTTTTAAAAAGGTTCCTTGAGCTAATTCCCAAAAAAAGATTCCAAGAAGAGTTGGGACTGAAGCTTTTTTTCAGAGAAAAAAGTAATCTTTCCGATCTGTTTGAACTCATTTATATAGGAACAAAAGAGGTTGCAAAAGAAAGAATGTTGTAAATCAAACATTGACACCACCCCTTTTGCTATGGTAACATCAATACGTTATGGCTCGTAGCACCGCGCTACAACCGCACAGAACAGGTTTTGAAGCTATTCTCGTAGCACCTGTGATGGCGAGTCTGAGTATAATAAGGAGGTGCAGGTATGTACGCAATTATTGAAACTGGTGGTAAGCAAGTTAAAGTAGAAGAAGGACAAACTATCTTTGTAGAAAAGCTTGCTAGTGAAGCTGGTGACAGCGTAACGTTTGACAAGGTTCTTGTTGTTGGTGGTGACGAAGTGAAAGTAGGTGCTCCATTCGTGGAAGGTGCTACTGTAACGGCTAAGGTTGAAAAGCAAGGTCGTGCGAAGAAAATCACTGTATTTAAATACAAGCCAAAAAAGAACTACAAGCGTAAGCAAGGACATCGTCAACCATACACTAAGCTTGTTGTTGAAAAAATTAACGCGTAAGGCTGATTTACATGATACGTGTGAAAATCAGACGAAATGAACAAAAAATAATCACAGCATTCGAAATTAGCGGGCATGCGGAAAGTGGACCAAAAGGTCACGATCTCGTTTGTGCTGCCGTTTCTGCCATTTCATTTGGCACTATAAATGCTGTTCTCTCGTTATGTGAGATAGATCCAGAGATACAACAAGGTGGGGAAGGTGGATACCTTCGTATAGAGCTTCCTAGTACTATGGAGCTCTGGCAAAAGGAAAAAGCATCAACCATTCTTGACGCAATGGTCATCTCACTGGAAACCATTGAACGTGATTACGGTCAATATATTTCCATCTCGTAAAGCTAAGGAGGTGCAATTAATGTTACGTTTGGATTTGCAGTTTTTCGCTTCTAAAAAAGGTGTAGGTAGTACAAAAAACGGTCGTGATTCTGAATCAAAACGTCTTGGAGCTAAGCGTGCAGACGGCCAGTTCGTAACTGGTGGTTCTATACTTTACCGTCAACGTGGTACTAAAATCTTCCCAGGAACTAACGTAGGTCGAGGAGGAGATGACACTCTTTTTGCCAAGACAGACGGTGTTGTTAAGTTTGAACGCCAGGGGCGTAATGGTAAAAAAGTTAGTGTGTATCCTGTAGCGAAATAATTTGTACAATAAAAACTCTAACCCTTGGGTTAGAGTTTTCTTTATATCATTAGAATTTATAAATTTAGTCGGTTGATAGTATAAGTAAAATTAAGGCTTTTAAATACTATTAGAATTTATAAGTTGGAGTGAAAAATGGGATTCCCATTTTGAAAAATAATAAAGTGTCTAGTTTCAGCGGATAAGCTTCATTGAGTTATCTTCGAAGTTTCTCCCCGATTGGTTCAAGGGCCTTTAAGTCATACCCTTGGGTGCTAACAATCAGTGTGGATGGCCACTGATTGAAGTCTCACTTTATACGTTCAGACAGTTGAATAGGTAAAAACTAAAGGGTTATCCATAAGCCTTAGATTTTCTAATATGCTATAATTTAATTTATGATTGGCGGGGAGTGAGGGAAATGGATACAGAAAAAGTGATTGAATTGTTAAGACATTATCGACATGACTGGATGAATCAATATCAATTAATTCATGGTTATGCTTCCATGAATCGGTTGGAGGATGTCAAGAAAAAAGTGCAGGAGGGAATTGAAAAGTCCCGAGAAGAATCAAAATTGGTTCAACTCCATGCCCCTCATTTAGCACTCTGGTTAATTTCATTTAATTGGTATGAAGAAGTGTTTAGACTTACATATCATATTGAAGAGGAGACTAGTGTCACAACTCTAAGTAAGGCGGATCAAGAACTGGTAGAATCTCTTAAAAAAATAATAAATCAGTTACATAAATATACGCTTACAGATGTTTTGTACCATGGTCAGCTTCATATTATAAATACACAAGACGTATCCCTTCATTTAACCATTCAGGGGACTTTTCTTGAATGTGAGAATCTTGTTCAAGAGCTTTTGAAAATAAAATTTGTGAATGAGGTTCAAACTGATAATAGGGAATCCTTAAAAATAATTTTGTGTTTGGAAGATAAGAAGACGTGAGGTGAAGAAATGTTTGTCGATCAAGTCAAAGTTTTTATAAAAGCCGGAGATGGAGGTAACGGAATGGTTGCCTTCCGCCGTGAAAAATATGAGCCAATGGGTGGGCCAGCTGGTGGAGATGGTGGAGATGGCGGAGACGTTATCTTTGAAGTTGATGAAGGTTTAAATACATTAATGGATTTTCGTTATAATCGCCATTTCAAAGCACCTAGAGGCGAAAATGGAATGAGCAAATCAAAAAATGGGAAAAATGCAACTCCTCTTATTGTTCGAGTTCCACCTGGTACAACAGTTCGTGATATGGAGACAGGGGATACTATTGCCGATCTTATTGAGCATCATCACCAAGCTGTTATTGCTAAGGGGGGACGAGGGGGACGAGGGAATATCCGTTTTGCTACACCCAGAAATCCCGCTCCTGAAATCGCTGAAAACGGGGAACCTGGTGTGGAAAGAGAGGTTCAGCTTGAACTTAAGCTAATTGCTGATGTGGGTCTTGTTGGTTTTCCAAGTGTAGGGAAATCAACACTTTTATCTGTAGTAAGTGCTGCTAAGCCGAAAATTGCTGATTATCATTTTACCACTTTAGCTCCCAATTTAGGAGTAGTGGAAACAGATGACCAACGAAGCTTTGTCTTAGCCGATTTGCCAGGATTAATTGAAGGTGCACATGAAGGTATTGGATTAGGGCACCAATTTTTACGTCATGTAGAAAGAACAAGGGTCATTGTCCATGTAGTTGATATGGCTGGGATTGAGGGGCGTGACCCTTTCGATGACTTTGAGAAGATTAATGAAGAGCTTGAACAATACGATCCTAACATTTTATCCAAACCTCAGCTTGTTGTTGCGAACAAAATGGATATGCCCGAGGCCCAAGAAAATTTAAATATATTCCGTGAAAAAATGAAGGATGATATTAAAATTTTCCCAATCTCTGCACTTACAAGAGAGGGACTTAAAGAACTTTTATTCGCAATTGCTGATCTTCTAGAAACCATACCAAAGGATGCAACACCTATTGAGCCAAAAGAAAATCGTGTGGTGTATAAATTTGAAAAAGAGGAAGATGGGTTTGACATAACAAGAGAGCCAGATGGGACATTTGTTCTTTCAGGTCCTAAAATTGAAAAACTATTTAAGATGACTGATTTTTCAAGAGATGAATCCATACGCAGATTTTCACGTCAGTTAAGAGGTATGGGAGTCGACGAAGCTCTCAGAAAAAGAGGAGCAACGGATGGGGATACTGTTCGTTTATTAGACTATGAGTTTGAATTTGTGGAATAGGAGAGATTTGGATGGGGAAAGCAGATCATCAATTTTTTCTAGTTCGGGAAGATGTTTTACCAGAAGCTATGCTTAAAACATTAAAGGCCAAATCTTTACTTGAGCGAGGCAAAATTTCCTCTGTTTATGAGGCAGTACAGCTTGTCGATTTGAGTAGAAGTGCTTTTTATAAATACCGAGACGCTGTCTTTCCGTTTCAAGCTATGGTGAAAGAGAAAATGATTACTCTTTTTTTTCATATAGAAGATCGGACAGGAACGCTGTCCCGATTGTTAGGCATAGTTGCTGCAGCTGGGTGTAATATTCTTACGATCCATCAGACCATCCCACTTCAAGGGAGAGCAAATGTTACATTGTCACTTAATACCACTGCTATGACCATGGAAATCGATGAATTATTGAGTCAATTACGCAAACTAGAATTTATTGATCGTGTGGATTTGTTGAGCAGTGGTGCATAAACTGGGGGAATCGAGAATGGAACAAACTATTGGATATTTAGGACCAAAAGGAACATTTACGAAAATGGCCGTAGATTCTTTTTTTCCTTCGCAAACTTCGATTAGTTATGAAAGCATACCATCCTGTATAGATGCGGTTCAAGAGGGGAAAGTGGACTTAGGAGTAGTTCCTTTAGAAAATGCTATTGAGGGTTCGGTTCACATTACTTTGGATTATTTAATACACCAAATACAACTTCCAATTGTTGGAGAAATCATTGTGCCAATTCGCCAACATCTATTAATACATCCAGAAGCTCAACAAGATTATAAGGCTATTCATACCGTATATTCTCATAGCCATGCCATAGCTCAATGCCATCAATTTTTACACACTCACCTTCCCCATGCAGACATAGAATATACACCTTCTACAGGAAGGGGTGCTGAAATTGTGCAAGAAAAGGGACCAGGGGTAGCAGCTATAGGGAATGAATTGGCTGCAGATTCCTACGGATTATCGATCTGGAAGCCTGACATTCATGATTTTCCTAATAATCATACTCGATTTGTAATCATTAGTAAGAATCGAAAGCAAATTAATTTTCCAAATGAAGAAAAGATTACTGAGAAAACAACATTAATGGTAACTTTGCCAAAAGATTATACAGGGGCACTTCACCAAGTATTGTCTGCCTTTGCTTGGAGAAAAATGAACTTATCCAAAATTGAATCAAGACCAATGAAAACTGGTCTTGGGAATTACTTTTTTATTATTGATGTAGATCAACCATATGACGATGTGCTTTTCCCAGGTGTTAAGGCAGAGTTAGAAGTGCTAGGCTGCCAGGTTACAGTTTTAGGAACCTATTCCTCATATCACTTGCATCGTTCTAAAAGAGAAACATTAACTGAAAAAACATGGTGAAAATGTCTCCTTATTCACTGTGTTTTTTCTTTTTTTATGTCAAATTCATCAACCTTTTTCCGTGTCTCGCATATGTTGAAAGTGAAAGTATGTGTGATCAGCCTAAACTATAACATTAGGAAGAAGGGAGAAACACCATTGAGAATTCATGTAGTTCAAAAAGGAGATACCTTATGGAATATTGCTCAAAAGTACGGCGTTGATTTAGAGCAAGTAAAGAAAATGAATAGTCAGCTTGCAGATCCGGATAAAATTATGCCTGGGATGAAAATTAAAATTCCTACACAGGGCAAGGAAGTTAAAAAGGAAGAACAGATGAAGCCTAAGGAACAACAAATGAAAAAGCCTAAAGAAGAGCAAGTACAAAAACCAAAAGTGGAACACCCTTATAAGGATACTAGTCCAAAACCAATGCCAGTGATTAAAGAAGATCATAAAAAAATGGAAAAGCCAGTCATTGAAAAACCAATGATGCCGATATTTGAGCAAAACTTTCATGCTCAACTAAGTGTTCCGAACATGCCTTATATGCAACCTATGCAGGAACAACCTATGCAGGAACAACCCATGATGGAAGAAGAGCCTTCTATAGAAGAACCGCCAGTGCCCCCAGTACAACAACCAATGCAACAACCAATGCAACAACCAATGCAACACCCAATGCAACAACCAATGCAACAACCAATGCAACAACCAATGCAACACCCAATGCAACAACCAATGCAACAACCAATGCAACAACCAATGCAACACCCAATGCAACAACCAATGCAACAACCAATGCAACAACCAATGCAACAGCCAATGCAACACCCAATGCAACAGCCAATGCAACAACCAATGCAACAACCTTGTTACCCACCAGTACACCATTCTATGGTTTGTAGTTATTGTGGCAATCCATATCCACAAGCAGTTGCACCTTATTCCCAGCCACCCGTGTATCCAGCTGCAACACCTGGATTATGGGGAGGAGACTGGGAAAGTGTGTCCTCTGAATCTGATTTTATGGGAACCGTAGGTGGGGACGACGGTTGTGGGTCTCAGCCACAGGTTCATCCAATGCAGCAAGGATTCCAACAAGGATATCCTAATGGGTATTATGCACCACCACAAGGTTACCCAGCACCACCTCCGCAAATGGTTCCAAACCCATATGGGTATCAACCGTACCCACAAGTGGGAGGTTATCCACCGAATACTACGGGTTATGGAATGAATCCTTGGCCAGGAAATCCCGGAGAGGAATATCCAAGACCAAATCCATATTTGGCAGATGATGAAAGTGAATAATATCTCCAATCGAGGCGATTCCTATGCGAATCGTCTCGTCTCCTTTTTTCAAAAGGAGTGGTCCACATCTTTTAAAATAAAGAAAAGAATAAAGGAACACGTATTTCTTTGTGAAACTGATGAAAAAAAATGGATATTAAAAGCTTATAAAAGTAAAAGGAGCCTTGGTCAACAAATATCTTTTTTTAAGAAGTGGAAGTCAAATAATCCCATGTGGGTACAGTTTCGTTCCTTCCCCGATGGTCGATGGGTGAAAGAATGGGATCAAAAATATTGGGTTATCATGTCTTATGTGTCAGGTCAGTCCCTTTCTTATACGAACGAGGAGGATAGAAAGGAATCATTAGAAGTCATTCAAACTTTTCATCATCAAAGTGAAAGAGTAAGAATAAAACGTCCTATTTTAAGAGATCCATTGTATCTCCGCTATTATCAGAGACTTAATAATTTAGAAGAAACGGAGTCTTATTTCACTTCATTTGGATATCAATGGCTATATATGGATATCGTTCAAACTTGCCGTTACCTCATTCAAAAATTTGAAGATCTACCTTGGAGTAATCTTGAGGACGAAAGTCTTAACAATGGAACCTGGATACATGGTGATGTGGCTAGTCATAATTTTATTCGACGACAAGATGGATTGGTCTGTTTAATAGATTTTGATCTGTTAAGTTTCTCTCCACATGTATATGATTATATTCAATTTGGACAGAGGTTTATTCCTTGGTATGAAGACCAAGAATCAGAATTTCTTTCTCTATTTGAACCATATGTAGATGTAACGGACCCTTTCTGGCAAGAGGGAGTCGCGTTTCCAGCAGATATTTTAAGAGAATGGATTCGATTTATTCGCAACAACCATAATCCAGTGGAAATAAAGTCTTATTTAAAGTATTTGGAAGTGGAATGGAAAAAGCGAAAAAAATTTGTGGAATCCTTCTTTAATATGCTATCATAAGGCAAATAGTTGCAGGAAGGAAGTGCCTTTTTCTAATGGAAGAGCAAGTAAATAAATTGGTAGGGTGGTTAAGAGAAACTGTCCACAATGCTGGATTAAAAGGGGCTGTTGTTGGTGTAAGTGGTGGTATTGATTCCGCTGTGGTTACCAACTTAATAAAAAAAGCGTTTCCTGATCAATCTATGGGAGTCATGCTTCCTTGTAAAAGTAATCCTGACGATCTTAGATATGCTAAAATGGTCATTGATCGATGCGGGATTAACCACATGACTGTTGATTTAACTGTTGCACACGATGCTTTATTTTCTACAGTAGTTCAACAGATTAAGGATCGTAAAGAATTAGATGAAGATCAACAGAGATTAGCAGATGCAAATCTTAGAGCCAGATTAAGGATGAGCGCTCTCTATACGGTAGCTACTAATTACAAGTATCTTGTAGTAGGAACAGATAATGCTGCAGAATGGTACACTGGATACTTCACAAAATATGGGGATGGAGGCGTGGATCTTGTTCCATTAGTTCACTACACTAAGGGTGAGGTACGAGAATTGGCTAAAGTTCTCCAAGTCCCGAATGAAATCATTGAAAAACCGCCAAGTGCTGGTTTGTGGGAAGGTCAAACAGATGAGGCGGAAATGGGAGTTGCTTATAATACGATTGATGATTTCTTAAATGGAGAAACCATTCCAGAACATGACAGAGCTATTATAGAGAGAATGCACAAAGCTACAGAACATAAACGCTCACTGGCGGCTGCTCCACCAAATTTTAAAAATATATAAGATTTCCCCCTTCAAAAATCGTCTTTTAGGATAAAACTTCTATTCTTTGGTTAAGCTGAGAATAGAAGTTTTTTTATACGATTTGTGAAAAACGGGGTGAATTTAATGAAAAAATGGACATTACTACTTATTTTTATTATCCTAAGTGAAATGATTAGTCTTCATATTCAAGCAAAAGACATGAGTGATCAAGGAAGTAAAGAAGAAGATAAGGCTTCCTGGGAAAGAGAACCTTTGACGATTGAAATTGAATTGAAAACAAAATATATTGATGGGCAAGAGGAAGAAGTACGGAAGAAGCAAACGATTTGGTCCATGGAGGATTTATGGAGTGATTATTCAGATTACAGAGTTACGCATCAAGATCAAGGAGAAATAAACTTTCTTAGGGAAGTAGATGATATATCACCAGAGACTAAGGAAAATGGGAGAATTGGCATAAATGAAAAGGGAGAGCTTACCCTATATTATGGTAACCCTGAGAAAGGAAAGGCTGTCCATTCTTACTTTCAAATTAATTTGGATGCACTAGAAAGCTACCAATATGAAGAATTAGAAAAAGGAATTCCGATTCCTACGAAGGAAGTATTTTTGGAAGTAATGGAGACTTATACCCAAGAGGTTTCTGCATCACCTAAAGAAGAATAACTAGGAAAAGGCTGACTTCTAATGAGGTCAGCCTTTTTTGAACAGAAATATAATTCACAAGTCTATTTCAATAAGTTAATCAATACTAAACACCTTTTCTCTTTGTATGTTAAAATGATAGGGATATTTTCACTAAGACTTCCATTTAGAAAGAGGTTAGAGGATTGATAGCATACATAAAAGGGGAAGTAACTGCAATTGATTCAAGTTTTATCATTGTGGAAGCGATGGGGGTAGGATATGAGCTCTTATGTCCAAATCCATTTGTTTTTCAAAAATATAAAAATAGTACAGTGACTATCTACACCTATCACTATGTTCGAGAGGATGCAGAGCATTTATACGGTTTTGAATCTCTTCGGGAGAAAATATTATTTTCAAGACTTCTTCAAGTGTCAGGCATTGGGCCAAAAGGTGCGCTATCAATAGTTGCAGCCTCAGAGGTGGAGGAAATTGCTTCTGCTATTGAAAGAGAAGATGATGCTTTTCTTACCAAGTTTCCCGGAGTTGGGAAAAAGACAGCTAGACAAATGATTCTTGATTTAAAAGGAAAGGTTCAAGAATGGCTTCCAGATGGTCCAGAGCAAGTAACACATCCTACGAGTGCTTCTAATCAATCATTGGAAGAAGCTATGGAAGCTCTTCGTGCTCTTGGCTATACAGAAAAAGAAATCCAAAAGGTTCATAAACAGTTTAAGAATGAAGCTTTGAAGTCACCAGATGAGTATATACGATTAGCGTTGGCATTTATGATGAAAAAATAGGGGGATGACTATGGAGGACAGAATCGTATCTGGAGAGTTACTTGAAGAGGATCAAGTCGAACTGAGCTTACGACCACAAACCTTAAAACAATATATTGGTCAAACCCAAACAAAAGAAAATCTAAGCATTTTTATAGAAGCTGCCAAGATGAGAAATGAACCATTGGACCATGTATTATTGTATGGTCCTCCCGGTCTAGGAAAAACGACCCTTGCTGCCATTATTGCAAACGAGATGGGGGTTCAGTTTAGGAGTACATCTGGTCCTGCTATTGAACGTTCTGGAGATTTAGCTGCTATTCTAAGCTCATTAGAAGCAGGTGATGTTCTTTTTATTGATGAGATTCATCGATTACCAAGAACTGTGGAAGAAATCTTATATCCTGCTATGGAAGACTTCTGTTTAGATATTGTGATTGGCTCTAACGCTAGTGCCAGAAGTGTTCGTGTTGATTTGCCACCTTTTACATTAGTCGGAGCCACAACAAGAGCTGGGTTATTGACTGCTCCATTAAGAGATCGGTTTGGTGTACTCAGTCGTTTAGAATATTATGAAACAAAAGATTTATGTTCCATCGTAGAAAGAACAAGTGACATATTTGCAGTTACCCTCAAGGAAGAAGCTTCGTACGAAATTGCTCGCAGATCTAGAGGAACACCTAGGATTGCCAATCGTTTATTAAAAAGAGTGAGAGATATTGCTCAAGTGAAGGGAGAGTCCATTATTTCTTTGGAAACAACAAAGGAAGCTCTCCAAAGACTCCAAGTGGATGAAGAGGGTCTTGATTCAATTGATCATAAATTGTTGCTTTATATGATTGATAAATTTAAAGGTGGACCCGTTGGACTTGATACAATTGCTGCAACCATTGGAGAGGAATCACAAACGATTGAGGATGTTTATGAACCCTTCTTACTTCAGCGTGGGTTTATTCAACGAACACCAAGAGGAAGGGTAGTAACCCCACTTGCCTATTCTCATTTTAATCGGGAGGTGCCAAAGTCTTGATGGACATTGGCAAAATGCTGATTGTATTTGGGATTGTTTTAGTAATTATAGGATTAATTTGGACATTTATTGGGAAAATACCAGGAGACATTTCTTTTCGAAAGGGAAATGTTACTTTCTATTTTCCAATTATGACCTCTATCATAGTGAGTGTTGTTTTATCTTTATTGTTTTACTTATTTAGTAAATTTAGATAATAGGAGTCACGCCATGAATATACAAGATTTTGATTTTGACCTGCCTGAAGAACTGATCGCACAACACCCATTGAAGGATCGAACATCATCGAGGCTAATGGTTTTAAATAAAGAGAAAAAGACTATAGATCATTTATCCTTCACTGATATTGTTTCTTTTTTACAAGAAGGGGATTGCTTAGTTCTCAATAATACAAAGGTGCTGCCAGCGAGACTTCTTGGTGTAAAAAAGGATACGGGTGCCAAGATGGAATGCCTACTTCTACACCAAAAGGAAGAAGATCATTGGGAAGTCCTCGTAAAGCCAGCCAAGCGAATGAAGGTTGGAACAGTCGTTGAATTTGGGGATGGAAAACTAAGAGCTATATGCACAGACGTTCAAGAAGAGGGAATTCGAATCGTTCGTTTTGAATACGATGGGGTCTTTTTGGAAGTGTTGGATCAATTGGGAGAAATGCCCCTTCCACCCTATATTCGCGAACAGCTAGAAGATCGGGACAGATACCAGACTGTATACGCTAAGGAGCAAGGTTCAGCAGCTGCTCCCACAGCAGGTTTACATTTCAGCGAAGAAATACTAGAAAAAATTGCTCAAAAGGGAGTCCATATTGAATACATCACCCTTCATGTTGGTTTAGGTACATTTCGTCCAGTTAGCGTAGATTCCATAGAGGAACATGAAATGCATTCTGAATTTTATCGTATGAGCCAAGATACAGCAGAGCATTTAAATCAAGTGAAAGAAAATGGAGGAAGAATTATTTCTGTTGGAACGACATCGACCAGAACATTAGAAACTATTGCAAATAATTATGGAAAGTTCGTAGAAGCCTCAGGATGGACGAATATATTTATTTATCCAGGCTATGAATTTAAAGCAATAGATGGATTACTAACCAATTTCCACTTGCCAAAATCAACCCTTATTATGCTTGTCTCTGCGCTTGCTGGAAAAGACTTTATTCTATCTGCTTATCAGGAGGCTGTAAAAGAAAGATATCGTTTTTTTAGTTTTGGAGACGCAATGCTAATCATATAAGAATAGGAGTTCAACGATGGCTATAACTTACGAACTGATTAAAACTTGTAAACAAACGGGAGCACGACTTGGGAAAGTTCATACTCCCCATGGAAGCTTTGATACCCCAGTCTTTATGCCGGTGGGAACATTAGCAACCGTCAAAACCATGAGCCCGGAAGAGTTGAAAGAAATGGGAGCAAATATTATTTTATCTAATACCTATCATTTGTGGTTACGCCCTGGAGAGGATATCGTAGAGGAAGCAGGAGGGCTCCATAAATTTATGAATTGGGATGGATCCATTTTGACTGATTCTGGCGGATTCCAGGTGTTTAGTTTGTCTGATTTAAGACAAATTGAAGAAGAAGGTGTTCATTTCCGTAATCATCTTAATGGTGAAAAGCTTTTTCTATCTCCGGAAAAAGCGGTGCATATCCAAAATTCCTTAGGGTCTGATATTATGATGGCTTTTGACGAGTGTCCGCCTTATCCAGCAGAGTATGATTATATGAAAAAATCCGTTGAGAGGACAAGCCGTTGGGCAGAGCGCTGTTTAACAGCTCATAAAAGACCTGATGACCAGGGCTTATTTGGAATTATTCAAGGGGGAGAATATGAAGACCTTCGAAAATTAAGTGCACAAGATTTAGTTTCTTTAGATCTTCCAGGATATGCGATTGGAGGTCTGTCTGTTGGAGAGTCAAAAGATGTTATGAATCGAGTGTTAGAATTTACTACTCCCTTGTTGCCTACTAACAAACCGCGTTATTTAATGGGAGTTGGATCCCCTGATTCCTTAATAGATGGTGCTATTCGAGGAATTGATATGTTTGATTGTGTCCTACCTACAAGAATTGCAAGAAATGGCACATGCATGACTTCTAAAGGGCGTCTCGTTGTTCGTAATGCAAAATATGCACGTGATTTCAGACCATTAGATGAGAACTGCGATTGTCATGTATGCCAAAATTATACAAGGGCATATATTCGTCATCTAGTAAAATGTAATGAAACATTTGGATTTAGACTTACTACTTATCATAATCTATATTTTTTGGTAAAATTAATGAGTCGGGTTCGTGAGGCCATAAGCGAAGACCGTTTAGGAGACTTTAAAGAAGCCTTCTTCGAACAATATGGATTCAATAAGCCAGATGCTAAAAACTTTTAAGAAGAAGGGAGGAGTGGATTAGATGGAGACATTAATCGGGTTATTGCCTTTAATCTTAATGTTTGCGATCTTTTATTTTCTGTTAATTCGTCCACAACAAAAGAAGCAAAAAAAAATCCAACAAATGCAACGTGAACTTGAAAAAGGAAGCGAAATTATTACGATTGGCGGATTACATGGTACAATCCATGCGCTTGATGAAGGAACAGTTGTTATCAAGGTGGATGAAGGAACGAAGCTTACATACGACCGTTCTGCGGTTCGTGAAGTCGTTCAAGATTAATGGTGTAAATTAAGAAAAGCCTCCCATATGGGAGGCTTTTTAACAAGTTAAGAAAATTTATCTAGCTCCAGCGAAAAAGCTTCATCGAGTAATCTTCGAAGTTTTTGCCCCGAGTAATCGCACAAAGGATAGCTACTTAGAGCTACTTCGCAGAAACAAGTGCTTTTCTTGTTTCGAAGGGCGTTTGCGTTTTTCTTAACAGATAGGAAAGTATAAAATTTTCCTATCTGCATAAGTGCAACTAAGGCATTCTCCACAAAGGCTTGGCGAATGCCGAGTTTTCTAATAGTATCAGAATTTATCCTGCATAAAAAATCGAGTGGTGGAATCATATGCTTCTTATTATTATTAGAAAAGTCCTCTGCTGTGAAAGACCATATAGAATTTTCATTTTGCATAATACCACATTACTTTTTAACGCATTACACTTTAGTTGATCGGGGGTCACGCCCATTTATCTGAACTCCAATAACTCCTCCTACAAGTCCTGCAAAGAGGTAAGTGACATGCAACCACACCTGATTTAGAGAATAACTTTGGTTATATCCTAAGTATTGCAATAAAATCGTTATGAAAATAAATCCTGCTCCAGTTAAAAGGCCAAGGAGCCATCCTTTCTCTTTCCCCTTTAAACCAGTAACAATACCTCCAATGACTAAAGCTAAAACCCCTAACACCCATGTTATGGCTTCCGTTGATTTTCCTCCAAGGTCTGTGAAACGTAAGATAAGCGCAAAGATAAAGCTACTGACCAGCATTACTAAAAGAATGGACACCCATCCATAAAGTAGTGCTACCCCTTGTTTTTTCATCATAATTCCCCTCCCTTAAGAATAACCGTATAAAAGGTTGTACCTGTGTACAAGTTCTATTGTTATATGTATTCAAAAAAAAATGAAATAGACGTAAATATTTTGTACAGGTCCATGAATATAGTGTAGTAAAAGGAACGTAAAGGAGTCATTTTATGACCACGACACTTGCTATTTTAATTTTCATTATTAGTTATTTCTTTATCATCTTAGAAAAATATAACCGTGCCATCGTTGCCTGTGGTGGTGGGTTTTTAATGCTTCTAACAGGGATTTATAGTTGGGATCAAGCTTTTGAAAGTTATATTGACTTCAAAACCATTACCCTTTTGTTTTCAATGATGGTCCTTGTTTCTATTACAAAAAAAACAGGGCTATTCCAGTACGTCGCCATTAAATTGGCCCAAAAAGTGAAGGGTCAGCCGGTAAAACTACTTATCTTATTTGCAACACTTACGGCATTTGGTTCAGCTTTACTAGATAATGTTACGACTGTCCTACTGCTCGTGCCGGTTTTGCTTACTTTAACACAAGAACTAAAATTACCGGCTTTCCCTTTTTTAGTAACTGTCATCATCAGTGCCAATGTGGGGGGAACAGCAACTCTAATCGGAGATCCACCAAATATTATGATCGGACAGGCTGTAGAACATTTGACCTTTTTGTCGTTTATTAATCATTTAGCACCGTTCGTTCTTGTTCTACATGTCATAATTTTAGTTATACTTTATTTTGCTTTCCGGAAGTCACTTCACTCTGGACTGCAGAAAGGGGAAACTTTAGCAAAGCTTAATCCAGGTGAATATTTAAAGAAAACACCTATGTTATACCAATCTATAACTGTTCTACTTATGACTATTGCAGGTTTCCTTCTTCATCCCATCATACATGTGGATTTAACAACCATTGCTGTTGGTGGAGCAATCTTATTATTACTTTTAACAGAAAAAGAAGTACACACGGAAAAAATTCTCCAAGAAGTGGAATGGGTGACTCTATTCTTCTTTACAGGCTTGTTTATGCTAGTTGGAGGTCTGGAAGAAGCGGGAGTGATTGATGAAATGGCAAAATCCATCATGTGGATGACAGAAGGGGATTTACCTAAAACGGCCATATTTATTCTATGGATTTCAGGATTGTTCTCTGGAATTGTAGACAATATTCCTTTTGTTGCAGCTATGATCCCTGTTATTGAACAATTTTTTTCTTATGGAATGTTAAACCTTGATCCTTTATGGTGGGCACTAGCTTTAGGCGCATGTTTGGGTGGGAATGGAACTTTAGTAGGGGCCTCAGCAAATGTGGTGGTTGCTGGATTAGCTTCAAGTGCGAAACAAACCATTCCATTTTTAAAATATATGATCTACGGGATTCCAATCGTTCTTCTTTCCTTAGTTTTAGCCACCATCTATTTATATTTTAGATATTTACTTCCCTTTTTGTAATGGTTTTTTAAAATATGGGAAGGCTAAATAAGTAGTAAAGGTAACGAAGAATGGAGAATAATTTTATGTGGGAAGAAGCTTTTGCCCTTGTTTGGAGGACAGGATTTACTTATATCGTCATTCTCATAATTTTTAGAGTGATGGGGAAACGGGAAATTGGAGAATTAAGTATTTTAGATCTTGTCGTATTTTTAATGTTAGCCGAAATGGCTGTGTTTACTATAGAAGATCCAAAAGAAAATGTATTTTTAATGATTATTCCAATGGTTGTGTTGCTACTTATTCAATTATTTAATTCAAAAATCTCTTTACACAGTCATAAGATTCGCAGAATATTGGATGGGAGTCCTTCTATTATTATAAATCGCGGGAAAATTGATGAGTATGAAATGAAGAAGCAAAAATATAACTTTGATGATCTCTTAATTCAATTAAGAGAACAGGGGATCACACAAATGGAAGAGGTGGATTTTGCTATTCTTGAGCCATCAGGGAAGCTATCTATTCTAAAAAATTCTCGTGGCGGTGGTACTTCATCAAGTGGGATGGTCTATCCTCTGATCACAGATGGGAAGATTCATCATGAATCATTAAAACAGATAGGTAAAACTCAAGAATGGCTATTATCCTCTCTTAAACAACAAGGCTATACAGATGCTAAAGAGATTGCTTTTTGTTCCATAAATGATATTGGCAAATGGACAGTTGATATAAAAAATGAAAAGAGATAGGAATAAACGAAAAAGGCTCGCCAGTTCAGTTGGCAGCCTTTTTGTTATAGAAAACGGTTAATGATAGGTATTTGCTTCCATTCATCTTTCTTAACGATTCCTAATATTTGTAGCAATAGTAAGTAAATAATTCCTAATAGAAGTAGAGCTCCTAAAAATAAAAATACATTACCTCCTACTGTGTCTAACATCGACTTCATAAATTGAGCAGCAGCGTAAGTTAATCCTAGCAAAGCTCCAATTTTTGCCCATTCTTTAAACGGCATGGAAAACTGAATGGCTTTTTTTAAGGATGCATAGTGAAGCAAGGTAACAACAACTACTCCAATGACAATGGCTAATGCAACTCCCATAATCCCTAACTCCGGTCGAGAGGCTAATACGACTAAGGCTACAAATTTAACAATTGATCCTATTACACTATTCCACATAGCTGGTTTTGCATAATCTAATGCCTGTAATCCTGACTGAAGCGGCGTTTGGAAATAAAGCAACAGGAAAAAAGGTGCCATTATATATAAAAAGGAGGTGGCGCTGTCATCGTTATACATATAAGTTAATAACGGAGAAGCAAAAATAAATAATATAACTGTGGCAATTCCTCCCGAAGCCAACGATAGTCGAATAGACTGTTGTAATCGGTAGTGAATTAATCTAGTTTGATTTTTGGCATTGGCCTCACTAATAGCAGGCACGAGTGCAATGGATAAGGAATTTGTAATAAAAGTAGGCAAAAAGAGGAGTGGCATCGCGTACCCCGTAAGTGTCCCATATTGCTTTGTAGCCTCTACGGCAGCTATTCCTGCAATGGCTAGACTTTGAACAACTAAAATGGGTTCAAGAAAATAAGAAACTGAACCAACTAACCGACTTCCTGTGGTTGGGATTGCAATTCTCATTAATTCGTAAAAGGTTTGTTTGCCCGACTTGATAGATGATAAAAATCTGTTAAAAATTTTCACTCTTTTTTTCTGTTTAAACATCCATATCATATACATCAATGATACAAATTCACCTATTATCGCAGAAATCATAGCACCTGCTGCAGCATATTCCACTCCATAAGGGAGAAGTGCTTTTACAAAAAAGGCCACGAGGGTAATTCTAACAATTTGTTCAATGACTTGAGAAATTGCTTGTGGTAACATATTTTGTCTTCCTTGGAAATATCCCCTTAGCACGGACGAAATAGCGACAATGGGAACGATAGGGGAAATAGCCAGTAAAGGATATAACACTCTTTCGTCCGTCAATAAATGCTTCGCAACTAATGGCGCTAACAGGATCATGGCGGTTGTAAATATAACACTTAACAAAGTAGTTATCGATAAGGAGATCACAAGGATAGCTTTTATCTTTTTTTTATCTCCCATTGCTTCTGCCTCTGCAACACGTTTGGATATTGCGACTGGTAAACCAAATTGGGTCAGGTTGATGACTAAGACAAATGTAGGTAGAGCCATCATATATAAGCCAACGCCTTCTTGTCCCATAACCCTTGCAACTACAATTCGGTTAATAAAACCTAAAAAGCGTGTGATCATACCTGCTACAATAAGAATTAACGTTCCTTTTAAAAACGACTGCTTGGTCATCTTGAAACCCTACCTTCTCAAAGAAGTCAAATTCATATACAATGAATGTATATGCGAAGATGGTACAAGGATGACAAGCTTTCATAAATTATCTATCAGAATGAAGGACAGTTTGGGAGGATCGCCATGGAAGAGGAGAAAAGTGTTTTGCAATGGAAGAAAACTCTTTTGCCGTTTTTAGAGAGTAAGGCAGAAGAATTAAAGGTTATGGGATATGATAAAACAAAGCCAGAAGATGTTTGGGATTGTTTGATGAAAAAGGTTTGGAAGAAGGAAAAAAACTTGCGATTACATCAGGCAGTCCAGGATGTTATGCATTTAAGCACTCAAATTTTTATGAGCTATTTGACTATGAAGGCTTACGAAAGCAATGATTTATTCGCACAAATTCGAGAATTGGCAGAAAACGTTCCTGAATAATAGATAGCTATCTTTGGGATGTATATTGACAGTTCTTTGAAGCCGTTTCTATAATGGGAATAGTAATTGTGCAGAAAGTTATAGTTTTATCACTTATTGTACATTAGTGATGGCATAGTGGTAAGATCACCCTATGCTGAACTCTTTGGGTACATACTACATCAAAGAAGAGATTCACTGGTTTCAAAGTAGAAGGAGGCACAAAAGAAATGACAAAAAGGGGCCGAATTGTTGCCTTTTTTGCGATCGTCTTTATTGCAGCAGTTGCAATTGGGATGACAGTTAATGGGGTTGCAAAGGATGTTAGACTAGGACTAGATTTGCAAGGTGGATTTGAAATTCTCTATGAAGTAACACCCCTTGATGGAGAAGAAGAAGTTAACGATAAGGTATTAGATGCTACTGTTCAATCCTTATATGAACGTGTTGACGTTTTAGGGATCAGTGAAACGGACATAGAAATTGAAGAACCTAATCGAATAAGAGTTCAATTAGCTGGAATTAAAGATCAAGCTGCTGCAAGAGAATTGTTATCTACTTCGGCAGAATTGACTTTCCGTGATATAGAAGACAAGAAATTGTTAGACGGTTCTGATTTAGTTGAAGGAAGTGCACAACAATCCTATAACCAAAATAATGAGGTTGTTGTGACTGTTAAGCTGAAAAGCGCAAGTAAGTTTGCAGATGTAACACAGGAAGTTTTGAATCGAGGAAGAAATTATCCTAATAATGCGCTAGTCATATGGTTGGATTATGAAGAGGGAGATTCTTTTGCCGAAGAATTTCAAAAGGAAGACCCAAAATACATCTCTGCTCCAGGAGTAAATGAAATCATTCGTAGCACCGATGTGGAAATTAGTGGTAATTTCACGATGGAATCCGCGAAACAATTAGCAGATATCTTGAATGCAGGATCCTTACCAGTTAAACTGGACGAGCTTTATTCAACCTCTGTCAGTGCACAATTTGGCGAACAAGCATTATTTAAAACAGTAACCGCTGGAGCAATTGGTGTTGCTCTTATCTTGTTATTTATGTTAGTTTACTACCGTTTCCTAGGGGTTATCTCTGTAGTTACATTAAGCATCTATATCTATTTAATTTTATTAGTTTTTAATTTGATGAATGGGGTTCTCACCTTACCAGGTATTGCCGCATTGATTCTCGGTATAGGTATGGCTGTCGACGCTAATATCATCACCTATGAACGGATTAAAGAAGAATTAAAGTCTGGGAAAAGTACAATGGCTGCTTTTCGTACAGGTATGAGTAGATCACTGGCAACTATTTTAGACGCTAATGTAACTACTATTTTAGCAGCTATTGTCTTATTCATTTTTGGTACAAGCTCTGTTAAAGGATTTGCGACCTTGTTGATTATAAGTATCGTTTTAAGTTTTGCTACTGCAGTATATGGAACTAGACTCCTTTTAGGGCTTTGGGTGAAGAGTAGATTCCTAAATAATCGTCCTGGATTTTTCGGTGTCAAGAAAGAGCAAATTGTTGATATTGAAAAAGGTGAAGAGGTAAAGCCTCAAGTTTTAGGTCGACAATTCAATTTTGTAGATCATCGAAAAAAATTCTTTGTTTTGTCAGGGATTCTTCTTTCTGTAGGTGCTATTATGTTACTCACAATGGGCTTGAATTTAGGAATAGATTTCACAAGTGGGTCACGAGTAGAGATAGGAACCAATCAAACATTAACTGTAGACCAATTAGAGAAGGATTTTGAAGAAATAGGAGTCAATCCAAAACAAATTCTGTTATCGGGAGACAATAATGAATCAGGCGTTGCTCGATTTGATAAGCAATTACAACAAGACCAAGTAGCGGAGATTAATTCCTATTTCCAGGATAAATATGATGCAACTTCCAATGTTGGAACAGTAAGTCCAATTGTAGGACAAGAGTTAGCTAAGAATGCTGTTTTAGCAGTACTCTATGCTTCAATCGGAATTATTATTTATGTTACCTTCCGATTTGAATTTTTCTTTGCAATTACGGCGATCATTGCCTTATTGCATGATGCCTTCTTTATTCTGGCTCTGTTTAGCATTACTCGACTTGAGTTTGATATTACCATTATAGCTGCCATTTTAACCATTGTTGGTTACTCGATCAATGACACGATTGTAACCTTTGACCGAATTAGGGAAAATTTAATTTTGGAGAAACGAGTTAAGTCCTTTAGTCATCTGGCATCTATTGTAAACAAAAGTCTGATGCAAACTCTTAGCCGAAGTATTAATACGGTTCTTACTACCATCTTTGCTGCTATGATGTTGCTCATCTTTGGAGCATCGTCCATTACTACATTTGCATTCGCATTAGTAGTAGGACTAGTAGCGGGTACCTATTCATCTCTATTCATTGCAGCTCAGCTTTGGCTTGTTTGGAGAGGAAAAATGCTTGATAGAAACCCAATTAATTTTAATAAGAAAAAGCCAACAGGTGGACCACAAGTATAATCTTCATGAATGACCCTTTTCGAAGGGTCTTTTCTTATACTATCAGAATAATTAGTTTCACCGGTTGGTAACATGAAAAAATCGACTTTTGCCATTAGGACTTGCGATAAATCGGTTTCAAGGACACTGAAAGGGGTATGTGTAAAATATTTATTAGAAAGGAAGGGTGGTGGGTGGCGAGTAGTTCAAAACTAATCTATAATAATTATATTGAACATAGTAGGAGGAGAAGTAATGAAGGGACAAACCTATTTTATATTTGCCTTACTTTTTGCTGTACTTATTGCCGTTTTTGCTGTTATTAACGTAAATGATGTTCAGGTAAATTACTTATTTGGAAACGGAGAAGCGCCTCTAGTATTGGTGATCTTGTTTTCAACTTTAGTAGGCGGAATTATAACTGCGGCATTTGGATCAGTAAAATTGTTTAGGTTACAGCGAGAGGTAAAGGCTTTGCGAGTAAAACTAGCTCAAAAAGATACCGATACACTAACAGAAGAGATGAAGCAAATTCCTAAAGATGAAGAAGAAATAGAAGATAAGGAAAATGAACAAAAATAGGAAATGAGAAGTCGTTTGCCACCCCTGACTCCCTCTAGTATAATAGTTGAGTCAGGGGTGAATCTATGTTACATAGTAAATCAAAATGGATCATTCAAGAAAATATAGATCAGATCAATCATTCATTAAGCAGTTACTCTCCTTTGCTAAGAAATCTTCTAATTAACCGGGGAATTACAACTGAGGAAGAAGCTAAGATATTTCTAAATCCTTCATTAAGTGATCTTTCTGATCCTTTTTTATTTTCAGGAATGGATAGAGCGGTTGAGCGCGTGAAAGAAGCAATCGGATTGGGAGAGCATATTTTAGTCTTTGGGGATTATGACGCGGATGGCGTCAGTGCTACTTCGGTGTTAATGGAAGCTTTACTTGAATGTGAAGCCATAGCGGAATATTATATTCCAAACCGCTTTAAGGAAGGATATGGTCCTAATGAAGTAGCGTTCCAAAATGCTGCTGCAGAAGGATTTTCTCTAATCATTACAGTGGACACAGGAATCGCAGCTGTTCATGAAGCCAAGATTGCTAAAGAGTTAGGAATAGATTTAATTATTACAGATCATCATGAAGCGCAGGAAGAACTACCGGACGCTTATGCTATTATACATCCAAAACTTTCACCGAATTATCCTTTTAAAGAGTTAGCGGGAGTAGGAGTAGCTTTCCAGTTTGCTAGAGCCTTATTAGGTTATTTCCCTAAATATCTTTTAGATTTAGTAGCTATAGGGACTATAGCCGACCTTGTTCCGTTGCGTGAGGAAAACCGCGTCCTAGCCACATTCGGTTTAAAAGCCTTTTCTCAAACGAACCGGCCAGGTTTGATTCATTTAAAAAAACAAAGTGGAATAAAAGAGGATGTTATAAACGAGGAGCATATTGGATTTGTTATAGCTCCAAGAATTAACGCTGTTGGACGTCTTCAGGATGCATACCCTGCCGTGGAACTCTTAATGTCGCAGAATGATGAAGAAGCGAAACATCTTGCTGAAGAAATTGATCAGCTTAATAAAGTTAGACAGCAATTGGTTACCGAAATTGCAGAAGAAGCGGAGGCTATGCTTGAAGATAACCCCGACCAATCGGTTCTTGTTGTAGCTAAAGAAGGCTGGAATCAAGGAGTACTCGGAATAGTTGCTTCGCGGCTTGTTCAAAAATTTGAGAGGCCAGCTATTGTTTTGGCGATTGATTCTTCTAAAAATGAAGCGAAAGGTTCTGCTAGAAGTATAGGAGCTTTTGACTTATTTTCTAATTGTATGAAAGTCAAGTCTTTATTCACTCATTTTGGAGGTCATGCACAGGCGGCAGGAATGACCCTTCCTATTGAAAATGTTTCATCGCTAAGAGATATTTTGAATGAATTGGCTAATAAGGAGCTTAGCCCTGAGGATTTCGTACCTATACTTGAAGTAGATACTTCGTGTGACTGGTCAAGCTTATCAGTGGACGCCATTCAGGAAATGAATCAGTTAGCGCCATTTGGGATGGGAAATCCTAAGCCATTATTTCACTTCGATAAGGCTGTTCCTCAGCAGATAAGACAGATCGGAGCAAATTTAGACCACTTGAAACTATTATTTGAAAAAGAAAATAAAAAAATAGATATGATTGGTTTTGGTATGGGATCACTCTATCAAAAAATAGCTATTCAGTCCGAGTTGGAGGCTGTGGGCCGTCTTCAAATAAATGAATGGAATGGAAGAAAATCTGTGCAACTCATGCTGGAAGACCTTCGAATTCAACATTGGCAATTATTTGACCACCGTGGAACAAAGCAATTAGAAAATATTTTGTCTCAGCTTAATGCTGGGGATACTAAAATTTTTACTTTTAAAAATCATGTAAACGGACAATACTTTTCACAATCCCGAGTATTATATGAGGATTGGAAACAGGATAAGACTATTATTAATGACTCTCATCTCGTTTTTGTAGACTTGCCATACTCTTTACAGGAGATGGAAGAAGTCTTACAACAAATCCAGTCAGACTGTGTATTTGTATGTTTCCAACGAGAGGAAAGCCGATATTTGACTGCCTTTCCTTCAAGAGAGGATTTCAAATGGTTATATGCTTTCTTCAGAAAACAGCAAACTATTTCCTTGCAAAAGGATCGTGAAAAGATTGCGCAGTACAAAGGCTGGAACCCGGAAATTGTCGATTTCATGTCGATGGTGTTTTTTGACCTTGATTTTGTTACAATAGAAAATGGATATGTGACCATACAGTCGAAACCTGGTAAAAAAGATTTATCGGATTCTTCCACTTATCAAAAAAGATTACAGCAAATTGAAGTGGAGAAAACTTTATACTATTCTTCCTATCAGGAATTAAAAAATTGGATGGAAAAAGCAATGAATAGCCGAACGATGGGCAAGGAGGAAGTATTAAATGGACTATAAGCAATATATTACAGTTGTTGAAGATTGGCCGAAAAAAGGGATTCGTTTTAAAGACATTACAACCTTAATGGATAACGGGAAGGTATATAAATCCGCTGTTGATGAAATTGTGGAATATGCGAAGGGAAAGAATATTGATCTTGTGGTTGGACCTGAAGCGCGTGGTTTTATCGTCGGCTGCCCAGTTTCATATGCTCTAGAAATTGGATTTGCTCCTGTACGAAAAGAAGGGAAGCTTCCACGAGAAGTCATAAAGGTAGATTACGGTTTGGAGTATGGTCAAAATGTTCTTACTATCCATAAGGACGCTATTAAGCCAGGACAAAGAGTTCTAATAACTGATGACCTACTAGCAACTGGAGGCACTATTGAAGCAACAATAAAACTTGTTGAAGAATTAGGCGGTATTGTTGCGGGGTGTGCCTTTCTTATAGAATTAGGTTACCTGAATGGTCGTGACAAGCTAAATGGATATGACGTTTTAACTTTAATGAAATACGATTGATTTTTGGAAGTGGAATAAAATCCCTTGTTGTATAGCAGCAAGGGATTTTATTCCACCTGCTAATACCAAAATTATAAAAACGAGAAGATTCGACAAAAGATGGTCCTTTCTTCTTTACTTTTTTCATAACTTTTCTGATAATGGAGTCAATACACTTGTAAATAGGTGTGAAAGTATAGGATATAAGGTGATTGAATGGCCAATGATAAATTATTGACGATCGATGACGTCATAAAAAAAGCTAGCACATATATATCGAAGGAAGATATAGAGTTCATCCGGAGAGCATATAATTATGCTTACGAAGCTCATAAGGAGCAGTATCGTAAATCGGGAGAACCTTATATTGTCCATCCTGTTCAGGTTGCAGGGATATTAGTTGATCTTGAAATGGATCCCGTGACTATAGCGGGTGGTTTTTTGCATGACGTGGTTGAAGATACTCAAGTAACGTTAGAAATGCTTGCAAAAGAATTTAATGAAGAAGTAGCAATGCTTGTTGATGGTGTTACGAAGCTTGGGAAAATTAAATTTAAATCAAAAGAAGAGCAGCAGGCTGAAAATCACCGCAAAATGTTTGTAGCCATGGCAAAAGATATTCGAGTTATTCTCATAAAATTAGCTGATAGGCTTCATAACATGAGAACTTTAAAGCATCTTCCACCTGAAAAACAGAGACGAATTGCCAACGAAACTCTTGAAATATTTGCACCACTTGCCCACAGATTAGGAATTTCGACTATCAAATGGGAGCTAGAGGATACGGCTTTGCGCTATCTCAATCCTCAACAGTACTATCGTATCGTTCATCTCATGAAGCAAAAACGTGCTGAACGAGAGCATTATATCGAAGAAGTAATGGATGAAATAAGGGATAAAGTAGAAGAAGTTAATATTCAAGTGGACATATCTGGAAGACCGAAACACCTATATAGCATATATCGTAAAATGGTGATTCAAAATAAACAGTTTAATGAGATTTATGATTTATTAGCCGTTAGGGTTATAGTTGACAGCATTAAAGATTGCTATGCTGTTCTAGGAATCATTCATACATGCTGGAAACCAATGCCTGGTCGATTTAAAGATTATATTGCCATGCCTAAGCCAAATCTTTATCAATCTCTCCATACAACAGTAATTGGACCAAAAGGTGATCCGTTAGAAGTGCAAATTCGCACCAAGGAAATGCATGAAATAGCAGAGTATGGAATTGCTGCTCACTGGGCCTATAAAGAGGGCAAACAGCTGAATAATGATATAAACAATTTTACTGATAAACTCACCTGGTTTAGGGAAATTTTAGAATGGCAGAATGAAACTCATGATGCGGAAGAGTTTATGGAATCCTTAAAAGTAGATCTCTTTTCGGATATGGTTTATGTGTTTACTCCTAAAGGAGATGTTATTGAATTGCCATCAGGCTCTATTCCTATTGATTTTGCCTATCGAATTCATACAGAAGTAGGCAACCATACCATTGGAGCCAAAATAAACGGCAAGATGGAGCCTTTAGATTATAAGCTTCATACTGGTGACATCGTAGAAATGATGACATCAAAGCATTCTTACGGTCCTTCTAAAGATTGGATTAAAATCTGTCAAACCTCACAAGCAAAAAACAAAATTAAACAATTCTTTAAGAAACAAAAACGAGATGAAAATATAGCTCGTGGAAAAGAATTAGTGGATAAAGAGATTCGCTCTCTGCAATTAGATCCTAAGGAAGTTATTACAACAAGTAATTTAAGAAGAGTTCTTGAGAAATTTAACTTTGCAAATGAGGAAGATATGTACGCTGCAGTTGGTTATCAAGGAATTACTGCAGCCCAAATTGCTACAAGATTAACGGATAAAATTAGAAAGGAAGCTTTAAAGAATCAAGATCTTCAGGAAACTCTCGAGGACGTTAAGACAGACGTAAAGTCGGATCAAGTTAAAAAGAAGGAATCCGGAGTTCATGTAACTGGAGTTGATAATCTTCTTGTTCGCTTGTCTAGATGCTGTACCCCTGTTCCAGGTGATGAAATCGTTGGCTATGTCACAAAAGGCCGGGGAGTATCGGTTCACCGTTCCGATTGTCCAAACGTTCATACAGAAGAGGCACAGCAGAGAACATTGCCTGTTGAATGGGAAAATGAAAATAGTAATTCAAAACAGTACAGTGTAGACATAGAGATTTCTGGGTATGACAGAAGAGGTTTATTAAATGAAGTCTTACATGCCGTAAATGAATCCAAAACTAATATTTCTGCGGTAACAGGAAAATCCGATCGAAATAAAATGGCTACAATTAATATTACAATCTTGATTCATAATGTTAATCATTTAAAGAAAATCGTAGAACGAATCAAACAAATACCAGATGTATACTCTGTAAGACGAGTAATGCAATAAGGAGAGTTTGGGCTGTGAAAGCTGTTATTCAAAGAACAACTAAAGCATCTGTTGAGGTAAATGGTGAGATTACTGGTGAAATTGAGGAAGGACTTGTAGTCCTTGTAGGTGTTACTCATGGAGACAAAAAAGATGCTGCCCAGTTTTTAGCCGAGAAAATTATAAATCTTCGTATTTTTGAAGATGACAATAATAAAATGAATCTCTCCCTTTTAGATAAAGGAGGAGCTATTCTTTCTATTTCGCAATTCACTTTATACGGAGATGCTAGAAAAGGAAGACGACCAAACTTTACTAAAGCAGCTAGTCATGAGCAAGCTCTTGTTTTATATCAATCGTTTAACAATCATCTTCGTACCCTTGGAGTAAGGGTAGAAGAAGGGGTTTTTGGAGAAATGATGGACGTTCGCTTGACGAACTCTGGGCCTGTAACTATGGTTCTGGATACAGAAGAAATAAAACCTAAATAGAAATAACCCCGGACCGAGTGCCCGGGGTATTTCTATTTTGTAAAGTATTTTTGCAATCCTTGAACAACCCCAAGGGCAGTTTGTTCTTGAAATCTACCTGTTTGAATCGTTTCTTCTTCTTTTTCGTTTGACATGAATCCAAGTTCAACTAAAACGGAAGGTTTGCTGTTTTCTCTAATGACATAAAAATCCTCAAACCTAGCTTCTCTGTCTCTTCGATTGGTATGTTGAATAATTCCTTCCTGTATCATGTAAGCAAGGTCTTTGTGTGAGGTATGGAAGTAATAGCTTCCTATCCCTGATACGGATGGGTATTCGGGAAAACTGTTGTAATGGATACTGATAAAGGCATCCGCATCAGATAGATTAGATAAGGTTGCCCTAGCCGACAAAGAAAGGTAGACATCAGTCGATCGACTCATAATTACTTTTGCTCCTGCTGCCTCTAACTTTTTCTTTATCGCCTGAGCGGTGGTAAAAGCAATATCTTTTTCGTAGGCTCCATCAATTCCAATAGCACCAGTATCACGACCACCATGGCCTGGATCTAAAACAATCGTTTTATTGTCTAATATATTTTCCGTTGAGGGGATATCTGTTTTCTTCACTGATTCTCTAGATACAAGCCATCCCGGTACAAAGGCAGACTCACTTTCCCATTCAACCTCAAACCATTGATCCTGTTGTTGTATTACCTTAAGTTTTTGTCCTCGTTGCCCTTGAGCAACAATATTGAAATCCGTTGAAGGGCCTGCCCGTAAGTTAGTTTCATTGTAGATTAAATAAATTTCTGTAGGGAGATCCCCTGGTTCTTGAGCATCTACAAGCCAACTAGAAATCCATCCTAACTGTCCATTTTCTAATTTGATTTGATACCATGATTTATCTTTTTTAAGAATCTCGTATTCCTCTCCAACCTTGATGCTCGAAATTACATTAGAAGTCAAAGAGGCTTCTTCTCGAATGGATACTTCAGGACCAAGAATGGTGAGCACTCCATTCTTCTCCTCCGATCTTTCAGGAGACTCCTTCGTGGTATTCGGTATGGCCGAGCTAGATTGGTCTTCAACTTTTATGTAATCTCCATGGACCCACCCTTTAGTACTATTGTAGATGATTTCATACCAATCACCTCTCTGAGAAATAAATTCATAGGTAGAACCTGTATTTAATGATCCAATGACAGGAGCATTGGTGGAAGGCTCGCTTCTTACTCTAAGCCCATCAGCCGTTGGCGATAAGTATCTTGCACTTTGATTCATGGTTTTAACTGCAACTAATTCCTTTAAAACCCACCCAGTATTTCCGTTTTTTAATTCAATTTCCACCCATTCGCCTTCTGAGGAAAGAACTTTAAACTGTTCCGAGTGGTTGACCTGTTGAATGGTTTCAAAATTTAGCCCTGGGCCAGAACGAACATTTAATACGTCAACTTGGATAACCACTTCATCGGCAAGAATGAACGATCCCCATCCCAATATAAGGATGAAAAAAGAAAAAAGAACGGAAATCTTGCGAAATATTTTCTTCAAGAATGATCCCCCTGTCTTAAAAGCTCACAGTTCTTATTCTACACATTTTTCTACATTTTTCTATAATAATTCATTTCTGTGTGTAACAAAAATGGCAAATGGGCAAGCTAGAAAAAAATAGGAAAGGGGAGTAGAAATGAGAGAGAGTGCTAAATCAGCAATATCAGCAAAAGAAGGAAAGGATATATTTGGAGTGAATTTCCATCGCTTTCTGCAAGTTCAGGATGATTTTGGCGGAATTGAAATGGCCCAGGAATTTGGTGTTTCTTTAGGAGATATAAAAAAACTTCGTGATAAATCAAATCGTGCTTGACAAGTTCTTCATTCGACATTATGATTATTAACAATTCAAAAGAACATTCGAACCGGTGACGGAAAAAAGTAAAATGAACCATGTGGTCAGAGAGAGGATACCATTGGCTGGAAGTATCATCCCATTATTTCATTTGAAAGACATTCCTTAGGTTTCACACTGAACGTTACTTCAAGTAGGTGTTGGACGTATGCAGGCGTTAACTGTCAAAGTTGGAAGCAAATAAATTTGCTTCAATCAGGGTGGCAACGCGGGAATCAACTCTCGTCCCTATTGATGGTCTTAGGATCGATCAGTAGGGGCGGGAGTTTTTTAATTGATAAGGAACCGTTCGCAATATAAGGGAGGCATGAAAATGAGTAGTAAAGGACCGAGGGGAACTCAAGATATCTTACCAGGCCAGGTTGAAAAGTGGCAATATATTGAAGGTAAGTTATATGACCTGTGTAAATCCTTTCATTATAAGGAAGTAAGAACTCCGATTTTTGAGCACACGGAACTCTTTCAGCGAGGGGTTGGAGATTCTACAGATATTGTTCAAAAGGAAATGTATACTTTTGAAGATCGCGGTGGAAGAAGCTTAACGCTACGACCTGAAGGAACAGCATCAGTTGTCAGATCCTATGTAGAACACAAACTGTTCGGCTCTGCAAATCAACCAGTTAAATTGTTTTATTTTGGGCCCATGTTTCGATATGAAAGACCCCAACAAGGAAGAATGCGTCAATTTGTCCAATTTGGAATTGAAGTTTTAGGAAGTAATGATCCTGCAGTAGACGCAGAGGTTATTTCTCTGGCTATGCAAAGCTATCGAAGCCTGGGGCTCCAATCTTTAAAGCTAGTTATTAATAGTCTTGGAGACAAGGATAGCCGTCAAAATCATCGTGAAGCACTTGTGCAACATTTTGACCCTTATAGAGAAGAATTGTGCTCTGATTGCCAAGTTCGATTAAAACAAAATCCGTTGCGTATTCTTGATTGTAAGAAAGACCGTAACCATCCTGCAATGAAGGATGCACCATCAATCCTAGACTTTTTAAATGAGGAATCTTCAGCTTACTTTGAGAGAGTAAAAAGGTATTTAGATGCTATGGGGATCTCCTATGATGTGGATCCTAACTTGGTTAGAGGATTGGACTATTATAATCATACGGCTTTTGAAATTATGAGTGAAGCAGAAGGTTTTGGGGCCATTACTACACTTAGTGGTGGTGGTAGATACAATGGCCTAGTTCAAGACTTAGGAGGACCTGAAACCCCTGGAATTGGATTTGCCTTAAGTATTGAACGTCTTCTAATGGCACTTGAAGCCGAAGGCATTGAGTTACCAGTTGAGGATCAGTTGGATTGTTTTGTTGTTGCAATGGGAGACCAACCTAGAGAGGTAGCCTCACAGGTGGTCTTTGACTTACGTAAATCCGGGATTCAAGTCGATCAGGATTATTTGGGCAAAAAAATAAAGAGTCAATTTAAAACAGCTGATCGATTAAAAGCTAAGTTTGTCCTTATGCTAGGAGAAAGTGAAATGGAGCAGGGTGTTGTTTCGGTAAAGGAAATGGGAACAGGTGATCAACAATCGGTTGCTCTTTCAGAAATCGAGAACTTTTTATTGGGAAAACTAAAGGGAGGTAGTTCATCATGAGTAGCCGAACGCAGTGTGGTAAGGTTCATATGGAGCAGGAAGGACATGAAGTTACGTTAAAGGGTTGGGTTCAAAAGAGAAGAGATCTTGGTGGGCTTATTTTTATCGATCTACGTGATCGTTCTGGGATTGTTCAGGTTGTATTTAATCCTACTGTATCGGGGCAGGCCCTTTCTACAGCAGAAAAAGTCCGAAGTGAGTATGTAATTGAGGTAAAAGGTAAGGTTGTGAATCGAGATCCTTCCACCATTAACCCAAATCTTGCTACAGGGGAAATGGAAGTCGTAGCTGAAGAGATATCTATTTTAAATGCTTCTAAAAATCCACCTTTTCTCATTCAAGATGACACCGACGTTGCAGAGGATCTACGTTTAAAATATCGATATTTAGATCTTAGAAGAAAACCATTGCAGGAAACCTTTATCTTAAGGCATAAAATAGCACAAGCCATTCGTAACTTTTTGAATGAAGAAGAGTTTTTAGAAATGGAGACTCCAATTTTAACAAAAAGCACACCAGAAGGGGCTCGCGATTACTTGGTTCCAAGTCGCGTCCATTCAGGAGAATTTTATGCATTACCACAGTCTCCTCAACTATTTAAACAGTTGCTGATGGTCTCTGGTTTTGAAAAATATTATCAAATTGCTCGTTGTTTCCGTGACGAGGACTTGAGAGCTGATCGTCAACCTGAATTTACGCAGATTGATATCGAAACCTCCTTTTATTCTATGGAGGACATTATTCACCTAACCGAAAACATGATGAAAAAAATGATATCTGAAGTAAAGGGATTAAAGGTTTCTACGCCATTCCCTAGGCTTTCTTATCAAGAGGCCATGGAGAGATTCGGTTCTGATAAGCCAGATACACGATTCGAAATGGAACTTAAAACCGTATCAGAAGTAGTGAAAAGTTCTGGATTTAAAGTGTTTAGTGGCGCTGTTGATTCCGGTGGTAAAGTAAGTGCTATAAATGTAAAAGGAAAAGCAAGTGAGTTTTCGAGGAAAGACATAGATGCATTAACTGAATTTGTAAAGGTATATGGTGCAAAAGGTTTGGCATGGCTGAAAGTTGAGGAAGAAGAATTCAAAGGTCCAATTGCCAAATTCCTATCTAACGAGGAAGTAAAGGGGCTACAACAGATTTTAAATGCAGAGGATCAAGACCTTCTTTTATTTGTTGCTGATAAAACACAAGTGGTATATGACAGTCTTGGTGCTTTAAGATTGAAAATAGGGAAAGAACTAGGTTTGATTGATGAATCAAAGTTTAATTTTCTCTGGGTGACGGACTGGCCATTACTGGAATATGATGAGGAACTTGGACGATACTTTGCAGCTCATCACCCATTTACTATGCCTCAGGTGGAAGACATTGAAAAATTAAAGGATAATCCTGGTGAAGTAAAAGCTCAAGCCTATGACCTAGTGCTAAATGGATATGAACTTGGCGGAGGGTCTCTACGTATATATCAAAAAGAAATCCAGGATCAAATGTTTGATATACTTGGTTTTTCGCAGGAAGAAGCAAAGGAACAATTTGGTTTTCTATTGGAAGCTCTAGAATATGGGGCGCCGCCACATGGAGGAATAGCTTTAGGGCTAGATCGAATTGTCATGCTACTTTCAGGAAGAACCAATTTGAGAGATACAATATTATTCCCGAAAACGGCATCTGCATCCTGTCTCTTAACAGAAGCACCTTCTCCAGTTGCTAATGCTCAGTTACAAGAATTGAATTTATCTCTTACCAAAAAAGACAGCAATAACGATTAAAATGGATTAGAAGTATAGTTTTGGTTAGTTTTCTCCTTCGGGTGAATCTTGAAGCTTGAGAAAAAATATGGTATTATTCAAGTATAGAAAGATCCAATCCTGATGTGTTCGTTGTTTTAAAAATCGTTTTGACCGAACATCAAAACAATGGGAGCTTAATTGGTTTTCATGTGGCATGCAAGCCTCATTATTTATGAATGAGAGGAAGCATAAAGCATGAAACAGGGCACCCACCTGCTAGGAGCGGGTTCAAAACTTGGCAAAACGACGGCACGATTGGGATTGGGTACATAATTGTAAATCCTTAAGGGAATCCCTAAGGATTTTTTTCGTGAATCGGGTAAAAGTAAGATTACAGATTTTCAAACGAGAAAGCCCACTCCTTTAGGTGTGGGAGGAGAGTGAGGTCAAATACGGAGTACCACATGTTAAACCGATGGTTTGTGGTGCTTTAAGTATTGGAAGATTTCATTTTTTTACACAGTTTGTGTTTCATAGGGATAAAATAAATGTATGAATGAATTCCGTTGAAAATAAATCAAACAACGCCGGTTTGAGATTTGTGAATGGGTGCATTCTTTGGGGAGATTCCCCCACGAAGAAAAACC